>JBGTIG010000147.1:0-15499 GCA_041745755.1 Lysobacterales bacterium | reverse complement strand
GGCCAATGGGCAGGGGAGGGCGGTCTTGGGTGTGCGGCAGGAGCAGACTCTCTATTTGCGTGTGCGCAGCTGTCCGTTTGGCTCCCGCTGCTCGATTGTTTTCAGCAATCCCTACCAAGTGGTGACGGGCTTCAGACCGAGCACGCCGTGCGACATCTTTTCCGACGGGTTCGAACAGTGCGCATCACCCACGGTGAATAGTGTCCCGCCTGCGACGCATCGTCCACCCAATTGATTGCCCACGAATAGCGGTGCCGTCAGCGCGCTACGTGGAGCATTTCGATCTGCTCGCGAGCCTCGCACGAGCCTCAGCAGAAGGGGATCGGGAGGCAATAGATTTCTACCCAGTCTTTCTCGCATTTGTGGCGGAGTTGGTAGCTCCAGACACGGTGGATGGGAGCCAAACGCTTCATTGTTGGTCCAGCGATCAATCCTCTCCCTGCGCTAAGCAACGCCGCTTCACTGAGCGCACCTCCCAGAATCGTTTTCCAGCGTCAATCGGCCGATCTTGGCGTGCAGCGTCTAAACGTACACGGTGGGCTCTGCAGCGTTCGCCTCGCCTCCGAACACCTTTGGGCATTCGACAACAGTTGGTCCTTCCACTTTGAGATCGGGACCGCATAGACGTCAAAGCGCAGGGCCAGCTCAGCCAGCGTCGCTTCGCCCTTGAGCGCGGCCAATGCCCCTTTGGCCCTGAACGCCGGTGAGTGGTTCCGGCGGGTTCGTCTCGTCATCTTCTGCTCCTCTCGGATGGGTCATATCATCGCCCCGGGAAGCAGAAAATCCACCTATCGGGCTGTCAAGATTTCCGGGGCCCGTTCTCCAATGGCCACTACTCGCTTGGGAACATGCCTTTGGAGGGGTCAAACTCCTCTGGGCCCACAAGTCGGTGAAGTTCCTGGGCACTTAAAAAAATGTTTCCAGTTGCGAGGAAGCGACTTTCTGACAGTTGCTGGTCGGATTGAGACTTGTCACCATGTCGCTCCGCGCCGTCGCCTATGGCTCCGCAGTTGGGGAGCAGCACATGACCCGGATCGGGACGGATTTCCTGCCCGCTGAACGCCTCAGCCGTCCGTGGCCGAGCATGCGCTTGGACGCCACTGCCAAAGGGGGAGCCCGGTGCGTCAATCACGCTCGCCGGGATCTGTGCGGGTTACGTACCGTAGGTCGCGTCTCTACCGCGATGCTCGAACACCTACGGGTCACAAATTTCACTGGAGACGAGATGTCGACGCTCTTTCGCTTTCTTTGCTTTGCTTTGGCGCCTGCAACGCCTTTTATCGCGAGCCCGTCGGCTGCAATTGACCTCAATTTTCCCGACGGTACTTCAGTCCATCGAGTCACGGGCTCTGGTTTGTTGGTCCCAGTGGGCGACGCCAACGGCGACGGAATCGACGATCTTGCAAAGATCAATCCGCGCGCGACTCCCCAGACTGGAAACTGTCTTCTTGCCGTTTATGGGGCTGTCTCGATTCAGCCTGCGCAAACGGTTCCAACAGTTGGCGGGCAGTTCTGCTCTAACGGCAACACGAGCGAGGAGTTTAGAGCACCAGTGTTTGGATCGAACTTTTGCGGCATTGGATCGAACTCGATCGTGTTTCAGGCGTTCGGTCAGTCCGGAGGCCGATTGCATACGATGCCTCGAACCGGCACAGTTAATTTTCAGGTGCTGTTTCTAAACTGTGGCCCCTCGGCCAGAGCGATTTCCAATCTCGGAGATGTAACCGGCGACCAGAAGGACGACTTCTGGGTCGGGGCGTCCTCGCAGTCCTCGCAGGGGCAATACCTATCCTCAAGCTCATTGGGGTTCTGTCCTAACGCCACGGTGAATCATTGCGAGGGAGTTGCGGTGAGGCGCATCGCTGGGCTGGACCCGAAAGTCGTTCGATTGGGCGATGTAGGCGGTAGCCCAAAGGCAGACTTGGCGTTCAGATTTGATAACACCGTCTACGCGCTCTACGTCGACTCCATTGATGACCTGGATTCGATGACGAGCGGACAGGGATTCCGGCTCTCCTCCAGCGAGGGTGGCTCTGTGACTTCACTAGTTGGAGATGTTGACTTCAATGGTGATGGTCTGCTCGATATCGCGATAGGATTTGGGGATGCCTCCACCTCGGGCCTTGCCAATAACGGTCGCGTTTACCTCGTCTATGGTGGGCCCGACGGTTTCCCGTTCGACGTGGCTCTGGACGCCCCTAGCCCGAGCGTGGCTCGGATCGACGGCAGTTTGAATGCTCAGCACCTCGGTGAGCGCATTGCGGCACTTGATTTCGACGACGATGGAGTCGATGACCTTGTCGTCAGCGGCGCGTTAGGCCAACTCTACGTGCTCTTCGGCAGCCAGCAAGTTCTGCCCAGCGGGACAATCGCGTCCTACGCCGATTCTGCAGCTGTCGTTCGTGGCCCGGTGTTTTCGCCTAGAGCGGAAATAGCTTCGGGGTTCGACTTCAACGACGATGGCAAGGAAGATTTCGGGGTAGGCGCCGACAACACCGCAAACTACTTTGTGGTGTTCGGCCGCTCAAACGAACTGTTTTCAGACTCGTTTGAAGAGTAGCTCCGAGTGAGTCGCCCCTGATTTCGTAGACACTCACGAGCCGCGATTTGCTGACTGCTGTTCGTACTGAACTGGCGAGCGTCCTCCGTTGCTGCCGTGACGTCTTTTCGGGTTGTAGAACATTTTGATGTAGTCGAAGACATCCGCGCGAGCTGCATCGCGGGTGCGGGAGATCCTCCGACGTCCGCGTTCGCGCTTGAGCAGTTGGAAGAAGCTCTCCGCAGCCGCGTTGTCGTGGCAGTTGCCGCGCCGGCTCATGCTGCAGACGATGCCGTGCTTCCTCAACAGCGATTGCCACGCAGCGCCGGTGAATTGGCTTCCTTGATCCGCCCAGATATCGGAGCCCATTGTGCCGAAGCAGAGGAGAAGCTTGAGGCGTCCAAAGCCGGAACGACCCGCCCCCGGGGAGGCGCAAAGCCCTCCGACGTCCGTGTGGGATGCGCTAGATCGGGGTTACCGCCTAGTGTCGCTGACGATGCCGGACGGGACGCAGATCGAGGCGGCGCCGAAGGGCAAGTAGCTCCTCGGCCCGAGACCCTTGATCTTCGCGAGAATCAGGCGCAGCATTTCGGCGATGCCAGCCTACCGCCTGCCATTCGAGCAGCCGTTGCCGAGACCGGGCAACCCGGAGTACGTCGGGACGTACAGTCCTCCGCTGGACTACTCAACCTTTTTTCGGCAGCCACATCAGCCGCCCCCGCAACCTCCGCCAGCGCCAAAATCGCGGCGCTCTCGACACAGCAAACCGTCGTTGCAGAAGCTCGACTGAGGGAAGGATGCGCGCAATAGTCCTATCTGTCCTGATTTTGGCCGCGGACTGTGCGTTCGGTGGCCCCCTTCCAGATTGCCTGTCAGGTAATTTTTCACAAGCTCAAGTTGAGGCTGCTCTTTCCGAGGAGCTGGACCAATATTCCAACGCGCAGTTTGAAGAGTGGGAAGATTGGTTCGACGCGGCAGCGTCGAGACTGGGATGTGAGTATCGCGCCGTGCTGTCCTTTAGGGACGGATTCGAGGCGTTAGTGCGCGCGAAATCTGCAAATGGATCTGGTTTCTGCGAGCTGTCTTATTGCAGTGGAGTTTCGTACTGTGGGCCTGATAATTCGTTGATCAACCCAGGACTACTTCGTTTTACCTCAGAAACTTCAGACAACCTCAACCGCTTTTGTTATCAACACGACCAATGTTACAGAGATCACTGTGTGAGCCGCCTATGTAACTTCGCAGGAAGTAACAATGAGGCAGATAGCTGCGATCGACCAATCGTTGAATTTTGCACCTTAGGCACCCCTAACGGCGCCGCAGACCTACATGTGTGTGCAGGAATCAAGGTCCTTCGTAGCGTCCCCAGGCCGGCGATTATTGGTTGTTCGACGCGCACCTGCGATATGTCTGCTGGCTTGGTGTGTGCAATCGGTGGTACAGGCGAGTGCATTTCATCCACTACTCCCGGCTTGCATTCTGTTGACTGCGGAAAGTATGTGTATACCCGCACATGCACCGGGGCGCTCATCGGGTCTATGGGGGTGGGTTACCAGGTAGGAGTAAATATGGATGCGCTCCTTAGCTTGCCACATTTTCCTTTCTACCAAGCGCCTGTCCCTCGGGTAGGCGAGGTCTTCCGATTCGGAGGCCCATACCCGGGAAATGTATTGACACCGGGTACAGGCGCTCGCAGCTGCGGTGGCATTCCGATGGAGATCGATGGGTGCCCGACACCGTGATCACGAGGCTCTGACCGCCAGAGCTTGAATTGCGAGTCTTCGGTTTCTGCCTGACTCGGAAGACTCGCGCCGCTGCGCTAGACTCAGGTATAGCGGGGTGTAGGAGCGGGCATGAATGTAGCGAGTGAGTCGCTCTTTGTATTCATGCCGCTTGTTGCATTTGCGCCCGCCAATGCCGTCTTCACTTGGACGGCGCATTCCTCGCGTCTCATTCGGAGTCGCGAGACGCAGACCAAAACGGGTTGTTTTTCCAGTCCTTTCGGAATAGAGGCCACTGACAGTCGTGCATTTGCGTCGACATGTTGAACTCGCAGCCTCTGAGACGACGACGTTGCCCATGCTCCCATGCTTATCTCGCACCATGGACGGGGCGCAGGTGGTTCACTGATGCTTCTGACCGGATTCTTCTTGCGACCTCACGCTCGAAGATGTTCAGGATTTGTCGGTGGCTCTCGCGCGGCGTTGGTAATCAAGGGGGGCATCGCTTGTTGCCCGCCCGAAACACAGATCGACCAAGCAGTTTGTGCATGCACCAGGAGATTTTCGCTTGAACGGGGAAGCGGTGGGAGACGCGAATCCGTTTCACGTGCTGTCTCTCACGGGCGGAGGCTTTCGAGGGCTCTACTCGGCACGGGTGCTTCAGGAACTCGAGCAACGCGCCGGCCGCCCGATCGGCCAGTGCTTCGACTTGGTCGCCGGCACCTCGATAGGCGGCATCCTAGCCCTGGCCGTCGCGTTCGACTGCCCGATGGGGGACGTGATCACTGCGTTTCGCGAATCGGGACCTAAGGTCTTCCCCCCTAAGGGCAAGCTGGCGGGCGTGCTGTCTAGTAAGTACGACATTGGACCCCTATGTGAGGTGATTGACGCGATCCTGCCAGTAGGCGCGACGTTGGCGGAT
Organism: Lysobacterales bacterium; assembly: GCA_041745755.1. Lineage (GTDB taxonomy): Bacteria > Pseudomonadota > Gammaproteobacteria > Xanthomonadales > Ahniellaceae > JBBQNY01. The sequence continues at coordinate 10,317 of JBGTIG010000147.1, read as the reverse complement.
GCGCGGCACCCGATAGTGATCCCCGCGCTGAACTTGACGACAGGTAAGCAGCAAATTCTTAAAACCCGGCACCACGCCGAATGGACCCGCGACTCAAAGTATTTGGTTAGGGAGGTTGCGCTCGCCACCGCGGGTGCGCCGATCTACTTTCCTATTGCCTCGCTGGACAATCAACTGTTTGCCGACGGTGGACTGTTCGCTAACGCGCCGGATCTCGTGGCGCTGCACGAGGCAAACAAGTTTTTTGGGCAACCGGATTCCGCCGTCCGCATGTTGAGCATTGGAACGTTGTCGAGCACTTACGCACTACCGGCCTCGACAAAGCGCAAGCGTGGGGTTTGGCACTGGCTACGCCCACCCGAGTTTCCCCTGATCCAGACGATCCTCGCGGCGCAGCAACAGTTCTCGACGCAGATTGTGGAGCACCGCCTAGGCGACCACCACGTGCGCATCGACGGCCAACTGCCGGACGCGGTGATATGTGACGTGGGCTTGGACAAGGCAAGTCCCGAATCGCAAGAAATTCTGCTTGGCCTTGCGGCGAAGCACGTGACCGATGTGATCGGCACGGCGCGCGTGCAGCAGTTCTTTGGCCACCTGCCGGGCCACTGGCTACACTCGGGGAACTGAAATGGGTGCCGCGGCTGCGTTGTTCTTCTCAACAGATTCAGAACAGGAGACGCTCAACAAGCGCGTGCGGCCGAGCGACGACCAGTTGGAAATGCTACGCGAGCGTAAGGACGAAATCGTGGCTCACCTGAGGAGCGATCTCCCGCGTCGTTGCGGGGTCGGTGTTTCGACCTGGCTCCAGGGCTCCTACAAACTGCACACGCTGATCCGCCCGCTCTCGAAGCAAGACTATGACGTAGACGTCGGGGTCTACTTCGAGTGGGGCCTCTCGTCACGTGTGACGTTGATGCCCACTGAGCTGCGCGACGCATTGCAACAGTCATTGCTGGACTTTGCGACGAACGATGAGCACGTGAAGAGAGTCGAAGACCCGGCAAAGGACCGTTGCTCCCGCGCGTGCTACAAAAGGGGATTACACATTGACCTCCCGGGCTACCACTTCTCTACGGATACGGGCGAAACGCGCCTCGCGACGCTTGCAGGCGCATGGGAGGTGAGCGATCCCGAGAAGATGGTCAAATGGTTTCAGGAACGGCTCCACGGCGACGAGCGAGCCCAGGCCCGGCGCATGGTGCGTTACCTAAAGGCTTGGGCCAGTCTTCAATTTGAAGACGACCGCAACGCACAGCCAAGCTCGCTGGTGTTGACTGTGCTCGCGGCCGATGCGTTCGCTGCAGCGGTCCAAGGCCGTGACGTCGACGACGACGAAGCTCTGCAACTCGTGGTCGACCAGGTGTTCGATCGATTGTCGGCGAACCCCGTGGTCGGGAACCCGGTTGAGTCGGATGAAGACGTCAACCTCAATCGCTTGTGCGACGACGAGTTCGCGCGCTTTATGGCCGCACTCGAGCGGCTACGCAACATCGCGCGCGATGCTGCACAGACAGACAGCGAGCCTGATGCCGCAGCCATTTGGACAGAGGCGTTTGACTATCTGCTGCCCCTGCCGGACGTGACAGGCATGGCCGAGGCAGACGTGGAAAATGGCAGCATGGTTCTTGTCACAGCTCCAAATGTGAGCGTGACCGTGTCGGCAGAGAAAGGCGGTATTCCCCGTAAGGTGTTCGCCAATGGACAAGTGGACTTGGCCTACAGAGGGGAGTGGCTGCGCTTCAGCGTAACCAACAGGCACCAATTGCCGATGCGCGCCGAAGTTCGATGGGTTGTGCGCAACGTCGGGCAGGACGCCTACGACGCAAACGATCTGGGGCACAGCAAGCTTGACGACGGCAAGTTCCATGATGAGCACGCGGAGTATCACGGAAGGCACTTCATGGATTGCGAAGTGCGCTTGATCGGGCGGCTCCACGCGCTAACCCGAATCCCGGTGGCCATCATGCGGACACAGATTCCGCCCCGTCATCCGCCGCGACGGCCCGCATACACGCAGCTCCGGGGTCGTCGCGGATAGAGCGAAAGCATTTCCTATTCGGCCCGCGGGCCCAGCGGATAGCCTCACCGCGGGGCAGTGATGGCTTCATGGCACCACTTGGCCCCCATCGCGTGGGACACTTTTGGGACAGTGCCGCCGGAAATGGTCATTGTTGGCGGTTGTGGAAAGCATCAAAAAATCGCGATATGACAGTGGGCTAGGGTTGACTGCAATTGGCTGCTTTGGTGCTTCCACGCACTTGAAAACCGCCGTGGGCTTATCCCCACCGTGGGTTCGAATCCCACCCTCTCCGCCATTCCTGCGGAATGGCTCCGAGACTCGGATTCCCCGGCCCGGTCGTTGCGACGACCGGTCGTTCGATCGAGCGCGCGCCAGTGGCGCGCAGGCGCTCGCTCTCACCCCACCCTCTCCGCCATTCCTGCGGAATGGCTCCGAGGCTCGGATTCCCCGGCCCGGTCGTTGCAACGACCGGTCGTTCGACCGAGCGCGCGCCGGTGGCGCGCAGGCGCTCGCTCTCACCCCACCCTCTCCGCCAAAATCAGGCTCGATGATGAGTGAAATCCTGGCACCGGTGTCGTTCGGCGAGCTGCTGGACAAGATTGCCATTCTGGAAATCAAGTCGGAGCGCATCGCCGATCCCGGCAAGCTGGCGAACATCGAGCGCGAGCTCGCGGCGCTGTCGTTGACCTGGTCGGTGCACCCGGCGTCCCGACAGGAGTTGAACGATCTGGTCGCGCAGCTCAAAGGCGTCAATGAGCGGCTCTGGACCATCGAGGATCGGATCCGGCTCAAGGAAGGTGCAGGAGCGTTCGACGCCGAGTTCATCGATCTCGCCCGCAGCGTGTATATCGAGAACGACGAGCGCGCCCGCCTCAAGCGCGAGATCAATCTTGCGCTGGGTTCCGACTACATCGAGGAAAAGTCCTACGCGGACTACCGGCCCCGTCCTTCTCCGACGTAACGCTCGAATGCGGAAATCGCGTCGGCCACGGTGACGAGGTCCATGACGCCCTCCTGCTCGATCCTAGTCCCCCAGCGGAGCGCGGAGGCGGGTTTACCCTTGTACCTGCGCGCCGCATCGTCGTAGCGATCGACGCAAAAGCGCGTATCCGAGTAGGGGCCACTGCGCGCCGGGTTGGTCGCTGCGTGCAATCCGAGCACCGTGACGCCCACCGCGTTGGCGATATGCATAGGCCCCGCGTCGGGCGACACCAGCAGACTCGCGCGCGACAGCAGCGCAGGCAACTGTTCGAGGCTGTCCCTGCCGACGAGGTCGATCGTCCTGTCGGCTTCGCGCATGGACGCCTTGATTGCATCGGTCATATCGCGCTCGAGTGCGCTGCGACCACCACAGAAGACGATCCTCCAGCCCTTGCCGGCCGCGTGATCCGCCAACGCCGCGTAGCGTTCGTGGCGCCAGTTGCGGTAGGCGTGACTGGAGCAAGGTGAAATCATGAGGGTCGGCGTGTCGTCGACGGGCCATTGCGCGCGGGCCCAGTCCTGCGCCGCAGCGCCGATCGGAAAATTCCATTCGACGCGATCCTGCCGCAACCCGAGCGGTTCGCAGAAACTTCCCATCGCGTCCAGCACGTGCATGCGCCGCCCGGCCGCGATCCGTTCGCGCACGACCAGACCATGCAGATCCTTCGAGCGCGCGCGGTCATAGCCGATCCGCCGCTCCGCGCGCACGCACGCGGCGAGCAAATTCGCGCGCGCGGCCACCTGCAGGTGCAGCAGAACGTCGAATCGCCGGCGAAGCGCCCCCTGTCGCAGGGCAAGCATGCCCGCGAAGCCATCTCGCTTGTCGTACTCGATCAGCTCGACTCCGGTCAGCGCTGCCAGAAGCCGCCGTTCGGCGGCGCCCACAATCCAGGTGATCGCGGCATCAGGCAGCGACCGCTCGAGCGTGCGCACGAGTGGCAGCACGTGAGTGACGTCGCCGAGGGCGGACAATCGCAGCAGGCAGAGTGTTCGAGTGGGAATTGTCGACAACCGTTAGACTCGGGACAGACGCGGATCGCGCCGCGAAACGGGTGGACTTTATCGGATGAAGCGCATTCAGGAGGGCGCGGGAAACCCGGCACCGGGCGCCGCCTTGAAATGAGGCGCGCAGGCGGCACCCGGCGCCAGGCGATCGCGAGGCGCAGCGCCGGGAATCCCGGCAAGAGGCTTTCGGGTCGATTCATGCCGGCAACCAGCGACAATCCCTTCGCCGCCAATGCACGTACCGTGCCCGTCCCAGGCGGTGCGGTGCGCTTCGACGCCGAAGTGATCGCCACGCCGGGCCGCGACTGGTTCGATGCGCAAGCCTGGCAAGAGCGCGGCGCGCGCGTGACGCCGATCGGGACAGGGCGGGGCAGCGCCTGGTCGATCGACTGCGCCGATCTCCAGGGCGTGCTGCGACACTATCGGCGCGGTGGCGCCGTTCGCCGGTTGCTGGGCGACCGCTACTGGTTCCGCGGGGCCGCACGCACGCGCGCGTTCCGGGAGTTCGACCTGCTGGCCTTGCTTCATCACGAAGGATACGCGGTGCCTCGACCATTGGCGGTGCAGTATCTGCGCAGTGGACTGTGGTATCGCGCGGACCTGCTGACGCAGCGCATCCCCGGTGCGCGAACGCTGGACGAGCGCCTGCAGGGCCGCGAGCGCGTGGATTGGCCGGCACTTGGCCGTGCCATTGCGCGCCTGCATCGACGGGGCGTCTGGCACGCCGACCTCAACGCACACAACGTGCTGATCGACGAGGCGGCACGCTTCTGGATCGTGGACTTCGATCGGGCTCGGGTCCGCACGCGCGCGGGCGCATGGCAAAGGGCCAACCTCGATCGACTCTCGCGTTCGTTGCGGAAACTTGGACACGCAGGGTTGCTGCAGACTGCATGGCCCCAGCTCGCGCTCGGCTACGCGGAAGCCATCGCGTGAACGCAGCGACCTGGAGTCTGCGTCTGCTGGGCGTCGGCACCGCTGCCGCGGTCGACCTGGGTTCGTCGGGCGCCGTGCTCGAACGGGATGGCATCCCGGTGCTCATGATCGACTGTGGTCCGGAGTCGCTGACCGCGTTCCAGAAGCACTACGGCAATCTGCCGCCGGCAATCTTCATAACGCACGCTCACATGGACCACGTGGGCGGTCTCGAGCGGGTGTTCGCCGCGAACTGGTTCGGCGCCCGCCGCGATCTGCCGCTGTATGCGGCGGCACAACTGGTTCCGCTGCTGCATCGCCGGGTCGCCAGTTATCCCAGTGCCGTCGCGGAAGGCGGCGTCAACTTCTGGGACGCCTTGCGGCTGGTAGCGGTGGACGCGGGCTTCTGGCACGAAGGGGCATGGTTCGAGGTGTTCGAAGTTCGCCATCACGCGCCCGGTACCGCATTCGGGCTCTGCCTGCCGGGGAGTTTCTGCTGGACCGGTGACACGCGTCCCATTCCCGAGACGCTCGCGCAAGTGGCCAGGCGGGGCGAGCTGGTCGCGCACGATTGCGCCCTGGTGGGCAATCCTTCGCATTCGGGGCTCGACGATATCGAGCGCGAATATCCGCGCGCCCTGCGCGAGCGGCTGCTGCTCTATCACTATGCGTCGGAATCCGAAGCCGACGCCATGCGCGCACGGGGCTATCGGGTGGCGCGTGCCGGTGATGTGGTGACGTTGGCGCCCCCCGACTCCCGCGCGACGCCCAACACCTATCCCGGGGATGCCGCCCGATGAACGCGGTGACGCCACTGCCGGGTCCACGCACCGGGCCTGCGCTCGACGCGCTGATGCGCCCGTTGCGCGACGTGCGCATTTCCTTGCTCGATCAATGCAATTTTCGCTGTCCGTATTGCATGCCCGCAGGGGTGAAACGCACCGCGATGGTGCCGCGCGGCTCCTGGTTGTCGCCGGACGAAGTCGTGCGATTCGTACAGGCGGCCGCCGCGCACGGCGTCTCCAAAGTCCGGCTGACGGGCGGCGAACCACTGCTCCGACCCGATCTCGAGGAGATCGTCGCGGCAGTCGCGACCGTCCCCGGGATCGACGACATCGCGGTGACCACCAATGGCGCGCTGCTCGGCAAGCGCGCGGCGAGCTTGCGTCGGGCCGGGCTCGATCGATTGACGATAAGCCTCGATGCGCTCGAGCCGTCGCGCTTCCGGGAGATGAGCGGCGGACGCGGCAGCGTGGGCGAGGTATTGCGCGCCATCGCCACCGCCGAGGATTCGGGGTTTCGTCCGCTCAAGATCAACTGCGTCGTTGAACGCGATCGCAACGACGACCAGGTGCTGCCGCTCGCCGCGCATTTTCGACGCTCCGGCCACGTACTGCGATTCATTGAATACATGGATGTCGGCAATTGCAACGGCTGGCAGCCAGGGCAGGTGGTTCCGAGCGCCGAACTACGCACCCGCATCGCTGGCAGCTGGCCTCTGGTCGCGTTGCCTCCGTCGCGCCCGGGTGAAGTGGCGACGCGCTGGCGCTACGCGGATGGGGGAGGCGAAGTCGGGTTCATCAGCTCCGTCTCCGAGCCGTTCTGCGGTGGCTGCAACCGGCTGCGGCTGGGAGCGGATGGCCGCCTCTATACCTGCCTGTTCGCGCACGCTGGCAGGGACTTGCGGCCGCTCCTGGCTCCCGGATCCGAAGCCGCCCTCGCGGAAAGACTGGGTGCGGTGTGGCGGGTGCGCGCAGACCGGTACAGCGAGCTGCGCGGCTCGTCGTCGTCGGATGCGAAACGCCCATCGTCGCAGGGCCGGGTCGAGATGTACCGGGTGGGAGGATGACGTGACGCAGGGCTTTTCCCATGTCGATGATGCGGGTCGCCCGCAGATGGTCGACATCACGCGAAAGGACGTGACGCTGCGGACGGCGACCGCGCGTTGCCGCATCGAGTTGCCCCCGGAGACGCTCGCGCGACTGCGTGATGCGGATTTCCGGGTGGGCAAGGGTCCGGTCATCGACACCGCGATCATCGCCGCGACGCAGGCGGTCAAGCGCACCCACGAGCTGATTCCCTTCTGCCACGCGTTGCCCATCGAACGCTGCCGCGTGATCATCGAATGCACTTCGGATAGCGCGCTGGAGATCGAGTGCGAGGTGTCGGCGCGTGCCCGCACCGGCGTGGAAATGGAAGCGCTGACCGGCGCCGCCGTCGCGGCGCTCACGGTCTACGACATGTGCAAGTCGCTCGGTCATGCGATGACGATCGGCGGACTGCGCGTGCTGGCCAAGCGCGGGGGCACCCGCGATTTCGACGAGGCGCAGACGTGAGCGTCCGGGTGCTCTATTTCGCGCGCATGGCGGAAGTGGCCGGAAGGGCGCAGGAGACGATCGCAGCGGTGCCGGCCACTGCGGCCGAGCTGCATGCACTGCTGGACAAGGCGCACGACTTCGGATTCGACAGGGGCGCACTTCGGGTGGCGGTGAACGACAAACTGGTGGACTGGGACGCGCCGCTTCGAGACGGCGATGAAGTGGCGCTGATTCCTCCGGTTTCCGGCGGATGAACTCCCCCGCGGGGCAACCGGCATTCATCAGCGCCGCGAAGTTCGACACGCTCGACCTTCGCGCAGCCCTGGTGCAATCGGGTGCGGGCGCCGTCGTGGTGTTCGAAGGGGTCGTGCGCGACCATCACGCGGGACGCGCAGTAGTCGGCCTCGAATACAGTGCGTTCGAACCGCTGGCTCAATCCGGATGGCTGCAGCTCTGCGATCGCGCGACGCGCGAACACGAGATCTCCAGGGTCGTCGGCAGGCACCGCGTGGGAGCGCTGGAGATCGGTGACTGCGCGGTATGGGTCGGCGTGGCAGCGGCGCACCGGTCGGCCGCGTTCGCCGCGTGCGAATGGCTGATCGCCGCGATCAAGGCCGAGCTTCCGGTCTGGAAATTCGAACGCTATGCGGATGGGCCGGGCGCGTGGCGGCACGAGGCCTCGCCAGGGGGGCCTGCCGCGGCGCCCACGATGCAGGTTTGACGGATACCTGCGCATTACTTACCATTACGCGCTTATGTCCGCGGCCCTGCCAGAGAAAGTGGACGCGACGCGGGCGGTATCGGTCGGGCGTCGGTTCGAGGGAAGCGTGGCCTTGCGGCAATTGCCGCGTCTGGGCGACGCGCTGGCCGGCACCGAAGGCGTCATCGACTATCGCATCGAATTTGGCCGCGACGCGCTTGGCATCGCTTATCTCGACCTGAAGCTTACCGGCGAACTGCCGCTGGTCTGTCAGCGCACGCTGGAAATTTTCGGCTGGCCTCTGCGGCTCTCGCAGCGGCTCGGCCTCGTTCGCCGCGAAAGCGACGAAGCTTCGCTTCCCGAGGGATACGAAGCGCTGCTGCTGGTGGACGGGCAGGTGGAACCTCTGGAAGTGGTCCAGGATGAGGCGCTGCTCGCATTGCCCCTGATCCCGGCACGGCCTGGCACCGAGGAGCGCAGCGAATGGATAGACGATGCGCCGGTCGATGCCGGCTCCGTCGAAGCCCTCGAGGGTGAGGCTGGAAAGGCAGTATCCGAACACGTGGTCTCCCATCCGTTCGCGGCATTGGCGGGACTCAGGCCCAGGCAGAATCGAACAAGTGGAGATTGACCATGGCAGTCCAGAAGAGTCGTAGAACCCCGTCCACCCGCGGCATGCGGCGCTCGCATGACGCGATCAGCGCCCCCGCGCTCAGCGTCGACAAGACATCGGGCGAAACCCACCTGCGCCATCACCTCACCAGGGATGGGTTCTATCGCGGCCGCCAGGTAATCGTTCCCAAGGCCATGCCTGAGGACAACGAAGACTGAAATCGTGGCGGCGCGCGCGACCCGACCGGGGTCCGCGTGTCGTTCGCCCGCAACGACCGACTCGGGAGCCGCCGTTGATTTACGCGCGCATCGCCGGCACCGGTAGCTACCTGCCGGAAAAGGTCCTCACCAATCGCGACCTCGAGCAGTTCGTCGACACGACCGACGAATGGATCCGCACTCGCACGGGCATCGAGCAGCGCCACGTCGCGGCGGAGGGCCAGACCACCGGCGACCTTGCGTTCGAGGCTGCGACGCGTGCGCTCGAAGCAGCCGGCGTCGACGGCAGCGAAATCGATCTGCTGGTGCTCGGCACGACCACCCCGGACCTTATCTTCCCCTCCACCGCCTGCCTGCTGCAGCATCGGCTCGGGGCCAACGGCTGCGCCGCATTCGACGTCAACGCGGCATGCTCTGGATTCATCTACGCGCTCGCAGTCGCCGACAAGTTCATCCGCAGCGGCGCCTCGAAGACCGCGCTCGTGGTCGGCGCGGAGACTCTCACGCGCATGCTCGACTGGTCGGATCGCGGAACCGCGGTGCTGTTCGCCGATGGCGCCGGTGCGGTGGTGCTGAAGGCCGACGCCGACACGGGCATCCTCAGCACGCACCTGCACGCGGACGGCGCCTACAGCCATCTTCTGTTCAACCCCGTCGGCGTATCGCGCGGGTTCAAGCTCGACGAACCGAACGCCGGCATTCGCGTCAACATGACGGGCAACGATGTATTCAAGGTTGCGGTGAAGACGCTGGACGCGGTGGTTGAGGAGACGCTTGCCGCCAACCAGCTCGACAAGCACGACATCGACTGGTTGATTCCCCACCAGGCCAACTTGCGCATCATCCAGGCGACGGCGAAGCGCCTGGACATGCCGATGGAGCGCGTGATCGTCACCGTCGACCGTCACGGCAACACGTCTTCGGGATCGGTGCCACTGGCGCTGGACGAGGCGATCCGGTCGGGGCGCGTCCAGCGCGGCCAGTTGTTGTTGCTGGAGGCCTTCGGCGGCGGCTTCACCTGGGGCTCCGCGCTGGTGCGGTACTAGGAGTCTGGGCGGCAGAAACGTTCGAGGCAAAACGGTGATAGCAATGGCCGCAGGAAGTGATCGAACGAGGCGAGTACCCGTAGGTATTTAACGAGTTCGAGCGCTTTCTGCGGCCGTCGATAGCGCCGTTGCCGCCCAGACTCCTAGCCCGCACTATTCGCGGAGGATCGCGCCGCGAGAACCTTCGAGCGGCAGGACCTCTCCATCGCGACTGCAGGAGCCCTGAGGCATGTTGACCCTGGTTTTTCCCGGACAAGGCTCCCAGTCCGTGGGCATGCTCGCCGAACTGGCAGTCCGTCACGCCGTCGTGCGCGCGACGTTCGACGAGGCGTCGCGTGGCGCCGAAGTCGATCTCTGGGCGCTGGTGCGGGAAGGACCCGAATCGCGCCTCAATCAGACCGAATTCACCCAGCCCGCGCTGCTGGCCGCCGACATCGCGGTCTGGCGGGTGTGGCGGGCGATTGGCGGGGCGGCTCCGCGAGCGCTGGCCGGCCACAG
>JBGTIG010000146.1:0-7209 GCA_041745755.1 Lysobacterales bacterium | reverse complement strand
GATGTAGGTGCGCGGCCCGCGATCCCGACGAGGCGCGAAAAGACACCCGATGGCGGGCAGTGCAGCGTCGCCGATTGCCCGGCCGGCGCGCGAATGCACTCTCGCGTGAAGGAATGCCCGCCGGCAGCGGAGCGTCTGCCCGCCCCGGCTATCAGGGCGCCGCGCGTGAAATCACGACCAGGGATCGCGCAACACGATGTTCGCGTCGCGATCGGGGCCGGTGCTCACCATGGCCAGCGGACAGCCAGCCAGTTCTTCGAGGGCACGCAGGTACGCGCGCGCCGCCGCCGGCAGGCGCTCCCAATCGGTTATGCCGTGCGTATCCTCGGTCCAGCCGGGAAAGTCCAGGTAGACCGGCTCGCATTCATCCCAGCCCTGAGCGTCGAGCGGTGCGTATTCGGTTTCCTTGCCGCGATAACGGTAGGCAATGCACATCCGGAGGCGTTCGAGGCCGTCGAGCACATCAAGTTTGGTGATGCACAGGCCGTTGATGCCACTGATCGCCACCGCACGCTTGAGCGCGACGATGTCGATCCAGCCGCAGCGGCGCGGACGTCCCGTGGTCGCGCCGTATTCCTGCCCCCTGTCGCGCAGCGCCTGCCCGGTGGCGTCGTCGAGCTCGGTGGGGAACGGGCCGCCGCCGACACGCGTGGCGTAGGCCTTGGCGATACCGAGGACGTAATCGATCGCATCGGCGCCGATGCCAGTGCCCGCCAGCGCACCACCGATGGTGGTGTTGCTCGAAGTGACGTAAGGGTAGGTGCCGTGATCGATGTCGAGCAGCGAGCCCTGGGCGCCTTCGAAAAGCACGCGCCTGCCTTGCCGCCGCAGCTCGTGCAGGATGCCTGCCACATCGGATTTCATCGGCTTGACGTACTCGCCGAACGCGAGCGCTTCGTCGAGCGTGCGCTGGAAGTCCACCGGTTCCACCTTGAGGTAACCGGTCAACACGAAGTTGTGATAATCGAGGGCGCTGCGCAGCAGGTCCGCAAGCTGCTCGGGATAACTCAGATCCGACACCCGGATGCCGCGTCGCGCGACCTTGTCCTCGTAGGCGGGTCCGATGCCGCGACCCGTCGTGCCGATCGCCTTGCCGCCGGCCGCCTTCTCGCGCCCCTGATCGAGCGCGATGTGATACGGCATGATCAGCGGCGTCGCGGGACTGATCTTGAGTCGCGAGCGGACTTCAATGCCGCTGGCTTCCAGTTCGTCGATCTCCTTGCGGAGCGCGGCGGGGCTCAGTACCACGCCATTGCCGATCAGGCACAGCGCCTGGTCGCGGAGGATGCCTGAAGGGATCAGGTGCAGGACCGTCTTGCGGCCACCGATGACGAGGGTATGTCCGGCGTTGTGTCCTCCCTGGAAGCGCACGACGGCGCCGATTTCCTGCGTCAGCAGGTCGACGATCTTGCCTTTGCCTTCGTCGCCCCACTGGGCTCCGAGCACCACCACTGACTGTCCCATTACGCTCGCTCCGGTTGGTTTGCCCCGCCAGGGGCGACGTCGGTCACTAGACTCGATCATCCTGATCTCGCCAAGTGACCCGGCCGCGGGCTTCCTGCCCTCGGCGTTCGCGTCCACGCGCAATGCGTTTCATCGCATCGCGCAAGCGCGGCCCCTCACCCCCACTGGGCTCCGAGCACCACCACTGACTGTCCCATTACGCTCGCTCCGGTTGGTTTGCCCCGCCAGGGGCGACGTCGGTCACTAGACTCGATCATCCTGATCTCGCCAAGTGACCCGGCCGCAGGCTTCCTGCCCTCGAACGCCGCGAACCTCCCCACACCCTACGACCCCAAGGCACTCCGCATTCACCTTCTCCCCGTGCAGACGGGGAGAAGGTGCCCGCAGGGCGGATGAGGGGCCGCCTGAGCGGAGCGAAGGACCCCACGACGCCAGCGCATTCTGCGCTTTCCCCGTCCGCGTTGCGGTTGAGAGCGGCGGTCGAGTGCTCCCGCAATCGGATGCCAGGCGAGATTCATTGGCCCCTCACCCGGCGCTGCGCGCCACCCTCTCTCCGCCCGCATGGATGCGCTGCGCTTCGCTCGTGCGACGCCCTATCTCACGGCCTGGAGCAGCAGCAGCCCGACGATCACGGCGATGCCACCGGCAGCGCGCAAACGCTGTGGCGGGATCTGCGCCAGGCCTGTCGCCATCTTCTGCCAGGCCCGTGGCGCCGCGAACAGCATGAGGCCCTCGATCAGCACCACCAGGCAAAGAGCGATCGCCAGCTCGCGCGGCACCCCTGCCGCGCCTTACTGCGCTTCCGGAGCGCCGCCGAAATGGCGGAAGAACTCGGAATCGCGGTCGAGCACCATCACGTTGTTGTCATCGCCGAAGGAATTGCGGTACGCCTCGAGGCTGCGGTAGAAATCGAAGAAGACGGGATCCTTCGAATACGCGGCGGCATAGGTCGCGGCGGCAGTCGCCTCCGCCTTGCCGAGCATCTGGTCGGCATCGCGCGATGCCTCGGCGAGGATCACCTGGCGCTCCCGGTCGGCGTCGGCGCGTATGCGGTCGGCCGCCTCGGTTCCCAGCGAGCGCAACTCGTTGGCAACCTTCGTGCGCTCGGTGCGCATGCGATCGAACACCTTGCCGCTCACCTCTTCCGGCAGCTCGATGCGCTTGATGCGGACGTCGATGATCTCGACGCCAAGGTCGCGCGCCGCTGCATTGGCATTCACCAGCAGCCGATCCATCACGTTGCCGCGTTCCACCGACACGACGTCCTGCAACAGGCGTCCGTTGATTTCCTTGCCGAGCCCCTTGCGCACGATCGGGCTGAGACGCTGCTGCGCCACCTGCTCGTCGCCTGATGACGCCGTGTAGAACTTCGACACGTCCGCGATCCGCCACTTCACGAAGAAGTCGATCAGCACGTCCTTGGCTTCCGAGGTGAGATAGCGTTCCGGCTCGGAGTTCAGGGTAAGGACCCGCTTGTCGAACTTGCGCACGTTTTGCAGGAACGGGATCTTGAAATGCAGTCCCGGCTGGTAATCGGTGCGCTGCACCGCGCCGAACTGGAACAGCAGCGCGCGTTCACTTTCATTGACCACGAAAACGGAATTGGCGAGAACCACCAGTACCGCAACCACCACGAACCCCATCCATGACTTCATTGGTTACGCACCTCCCGGTCGCCGGTGTCGCTTGATTCCGCCTCGGTTTCGGCGTCGCTGCGCCGGGCGCGGGTGTCGCGCGTGGTGGCCGAACTGCCACCCGTGGTGGGCTGCACCGGCACCGCCTGCATCTGCGGCACGCGAGCGGCGTCGGTTGCCTCCCCGGACAGTCGATTGATCATCTTGTCGAGGGGCAGGTAAAGCATGCGATCGCTGCCCTCCGCGTCGACCATGACCTTGGGCGTGCGCCGATAGATGTCTTCCATCGTCTCCAGCAGCAGGCGCTTCCGCGTCACGTCCGGCGCGTTGCGGTACGCGCCGGCGATCTGGTCGAAATGCTGTGCGGCACCTTCCGCCAGGGCCACGCGCGCAGCGGCCTGGCCTTCCGCCCCCGTGCGGATCTTCGCAGCCGTACCGCGGGCCTCCGGTACCACCTTGCGTGCGTAGGCATCGGCAACGTTCTGGAACCGCTCACGGTCCTCGCGCGCGGCGATCGCGTCGTCGAAGGCGGCCTTCACCTCGGGTGGCGGGCGCGGATTCGGAAAGTTGAGCTCGGTGACGACAATGCCGGTGCGATAGCGTTCGAGCGTATTCTGCAACGCTTCCTTTGCGTTGTTCTCCATCGCCAGGCGCTTCGGGCTGATGATGTCGTCGAGTTCATTGGCGCCCACGACCTGCCGCACGGCGGCTTCGCTCGCCTGCCGCAGGCTGTCTTCTGGATCGCGGGAGCCGAACAGGAACCGATACGGATCGCCGACCACGTACTGGACGTTGAAGTCGACGACGATGAGGTTCTCGTCCTTGGTCAGCATGCGCACTTCATCCGAGCTCGAGCGCACTTTCGTGGTTTCGACGATGAGCACACGCTCGAACGGACGCGGCAGCTTGAAGTGCAGGCCGGCACCCATCACGCGGTGGAGCTTGCCGAAACGGAGCACGACGCCACGCTGGCTCTCATCGATGGCCCGCACGCTGTCCGCGAGCAGCAGCAGCGACAGCAGGGCGATGCCGGCCGCCCACAGCATGCCGCCAGGCAGCCCGCCTCCACCGAAACCGGGAATGCGCTTGCGCCAGTCGGAATCGCCGCCCGTCCGGGATTTCGGCGACTCGCCGTTTTCCCAGGGGTCGCGACGCTTGTTACCCGGTTCGTTCCAGGCCATTAGGTGTCCTGATGGGGTGAATTCCGGCGCGCCAGACGCGCCCGGAGGTGCCGCAAATTCTCCGACACCGGAGGACTCAATTCATATGCCCTGCACAAATGCAGGGCCGCAATGCAGCAGGTGGGGGCAAACATCGCTTTTGGAAAGCCCTTGGCCCGGCAACAGCGTCGGAGAACCGCCGCATCCAAATCTCGTCATGCCGGCACCGGGCTGAGCGCCGTAGTCGATTCCGCCACAGCGGCACGCATCAATTCGCCATCGCTGCCGACTGCTCCCAGCAGGGGAGCCAGTCGATCCCGGGGCGCATCGAGTTTCAGCGACCAGCCACCATCGTCGCAGCTCTGCTCGGCACCAACCAGGCCGGCCGCGAACAGGCGGGCGCGCAGGCGCCCCGCCTCTGGCGGCAGCCGCAGATCCATCCGCACCCGGACTCCGCCCAGGATCTCTCCGATCGCTTCGCGCAACTCCGCGAGTCCGGTCTCCCGCGCCGCGCTGATCCAGACGCGCATGCGCGTGTTCGCGTCGATGCGGTCCACGCGCGGAAGCACTTCGCCACCTTCGATGCGGTCAATCTTGTTCCAGACCTCCAGTTGTGGGATCCCGTCGGCGCCGATTTCCGCAAGCACCGCGTTGACCTGCGCGATCCGCTCGTCGCGCAACGGATCCGACGCGTCGACCACGTGCAGCAGCAGGTCGGCGTCGCGCGCCTCCGCCAATGTCGCGCGGAACGCAGCGATCAGATCGTGCGGCAGATCACGCACGAAACCCACCGTATCGGCAACGATGGCCGGTCCGGACTTGAGGCCCTCCAGCTTGCGCAACGTGGGATCGAGTGTCGCGAACAGCTTGTCGACCGCGACCACCCCCGCACGCGTCAGGGCGTTGAAGAGCGTCGACTTGCCGGCGTTGGTGTAGCCCACCAATGCAACCACGGGAACTGCGCTGCGCTGGCGCGCCCGCCGCGACTGCTCGCGTTGTCCTTCGACCTTGTCGAGCCTGCGTTCGAGCACCTTGACCTTGTCGGCGAGCAGACGACGGTCGGTTTCCAGCTGCGTCTCGCCCGGACCCCGGAGGCCGATCGATCCGCCCCGCTGGCGCTCGAGGTGGGTCCAGCCGCGCACCAGGCGCGTGGACATGTGCTTGAGCTGCGCGAGCTCGACCTGGAGCTTGCCTTCGTGGGAACGCGCGCGCTGCGCGAAGATATCGAGGATCAGCCCCGCACGATCCACCACGCGGCATTCGGTCAGTTTCTCGAGGTTGCGCTCCTGTACCGGGCTGAGAGCGTGGTTCACGAGGATGAGGTCCGCTTCGCTGGCGGCGCGCAGGTCGCGCAGTTCCTCGGCCTTGCCGCTACCGATGAAATAGCGGGGGCTGGGTTTGTCCACGCGCGCCGGCAACGAGGCGACCACTTGTGCGCCAGCCGAACGCGCAAGCTCCGCGAACTCGGTCAGCGCGTCGTCGGCATCCACACTCGCGCGCGCCGGTTGCACCAGCAGGGCTCGTTCACCCTTGCGTGATCGTTCGAACAGGGTCAAGTCTCCGCGCTATCGGTCGATTCGCCGCCCGACCCGTGCGGCCCTTCGTTGCCGAGGCGCACATTGCGCGAAGGAACGATGGTGGAGATCGCGTGCTTGTACACCATCTGGCTCACGGTATTGCGCAGCAGGACAACGAACTGGTCGAAACTCTCGACCGAGCCCTGCAACTTGATGCCGTTGACGAGATAGATGGACACCGGAATGCGCTCGCGGCGCAGCGCATTGAGAAACGGATCCTGCAGCGACTGGCCTTTGGTCATGACGGGCTCCATGTTGTGGCGGGACGGCGTGTCGCGATCCCCTGGACGGATGGGGATCTCGGCAACGCTTCCTTGCGTGGCGCCGGGGGTGCCGATGCTAGCAGCGGGACGGGCCGCGGGCTTGCAGGAACGTTGCGTCCTGCCAGCCGATTTCAAGCGTCGGCAATGCGGCGGGTAGCGGCGCGGCTGGCTAACGGTGCGCTGAATCGAATTTTCACGTCGCCTCCACGCCGTCTGCCTCGTGGATAGTCTTGACCCCACGAACCCGGGTTGCGCCGCCGTGCAATCCGGGAGGCGACCGCCAACCGGCCCGCCGGGAAGGGTTCTACCTCTAACCGCCACGCGCTGCCATTCGGAGCGAACCATCATGTCCCTGCATTCCTCGATCCTCATCGCGCTCGCCGGCCTGGGCATTGGGTTCTCCGACGGCGGCGCGGCCACCAGCATCGGTCCGAATCCGTTCGCTGCCACGCGGGTCTTCGCCGCGCTGCCCGCGCAATCGGGTGGACACGTCACCGTGCGTGCGCGCCGCAGCATCGCGCCGCCGGTCCGCCGCCAGCGCTGGGATGCTCCCCCGAGGGGTGCCTACCTGGTGCGCGACCGTTACTGGCTGCCATCCCTGCGCTGGAAAACCGATCCCCGTTCGCGCACCGTCTACGCGGTGTATCGCGGCGAAGTCTGGTTTCTCGATCCCGTCTCGGGCTGGGCGCATACGGTTGATCGCTACGGCCGCGTCTACATCAGCGATCCGCGATATCGGGCGGTCTACAGCTACGGCACACTGGGGGACTGGGAAGGCGACCTGCCGTACTTCTTCTCCTACTACGCTCCTCACAACGGCTACTACTCGCTGCCGCGCTACAGCCGGTTCGTCGAATACTACGGGAGCCCGCGCTACCGCTACTACGACTACCCGTTGGCGCAGGACTACTGGTGGAACACGTACGACGACTACTACCGATCGCCGAACTACGTCACCAACATCACCTTCGTGTTCTACAACGACCGTAACGTTCGCTACGACCGCCATTATCGGCGCGATGTCTACCTCGGCCCGCGCGGTCGGGCGTTCGTCGCGCCGCCGCCACCGATACCTGCCGGCCGCGCGTCGCGTCAGGCGAACTACCTGGCC
>JBGTIG010000145.1:0-3314 GCA_041745755.1 Lysobacterales bacterium | reverse complement strand
CCAACCACCAGCATGCCGGTGATCGCGCCGCCGCGGAACGCGACATCCATCGCCGGGCCGATGCCGCGCCTGGCGGCCTCCGCCGTGCGCACGTTCGCGCGCACCGATACGTTCATGCCGATGTAGCCCGCGGCGCCCGAGAGCACCGCGCCGAGCGCGAATCCGATGGCGGTGTACCAGTCGAGGAAGAATCCGATCAGCAGGAACAGCACCGCACCAGCGAGGGCGATGGTCAGGTACTGGCGATTGAGATAGGCGCGAGCGCCCTCCTGGATAGCCGCCGCGATCTCGCGCATGCGATCGTTGCCCGCAGGCTGCGCGAGGATCCAGCGCGACCAGACCACCCCGAACAGGATGGCGAGAACCGCACACGCCATCGAAAGCACCAAACCGTATTGCTGCAACATGCCTGCTCCCCAGAAATTGAAAGAATCAAGGTCCTGACCGGCCCTCGGCGCACGGCGAACCGCCGCGCGTTGTATCACACGACCCTCGCCGCAGCGACCGTACGCTAACGCGTCGCCAGCAGATTCCGGTATTTGAGGCCGGTGTAAGCGGCAAAGCCCCGGTCGAGCGAAACCCATTCGCAGCCGTGCTCCACCGCCAATGCGGCATGGAAGGCGTCGGGAATCCGGTTGCCGGTGGCGTGCGACGTCTCGCAAAACTGCGCGAAGATCTGCCAGTGCCCCGCTCCGGGGCGAATCGCAACGACGCGGGAATGAGCGAGCAGCGCGTTGGCGAAGCGCATCGCCTCGGCCAGTGGCGTCGGCGGATTGAAGACGCCGGGGTGCGTCAGAACGCGCAATACGCCGCTGAGCGCAAGTTCTGAAATCGCCACGAGGTCCTCCGACGCCAACGCCTGCTCCAGCCATTCGCGGCAGAGCAGGTGATGCGGTGCGTCCTCGCGGCACGCACTCACGAGGATGTTAACGTCCGGGCTGAGCATCCATCACGTCGAGCAGCGCCGCACCGTCGGTCAGATCCACGCCCGGCTGCAGCCCCTTGCCAGAATACGTCGGAATGATCGACGCTGGCGAACGATTGCCCGTGCGGGTGTGCAGCCGCTCCCGGAGCGCTTCCTCCACGAGGGACTTGAGGCTCTGTCTTCGGCTGGCCGCGTAGCCCTTGGCCTCGTTCAGCAGCCGGTCGTTGATGTCGAGTGTCGTACGCATGCATAAAAGCATAATTCCGTATGCATCAATGCGCAAGCAAGGCGGGCCGCGTCAGGATCTTTCCCGGTAACGCCTGCGCAAACCCTGCCGGGCGCTTGGCCCCTCATCGCGGCCACCCGGGCAAGCACCGGCTACAGGAGCTTGCGAGACTACGTCGCCCTAGCCTCTCTACAGTCCCAGTATCGCTGCGATGTGCTGGCTTACCCGCGAGAACACCGCAGGGCTTACCTTGCCCAGGGGCTCCGCATCGCGTGCTTCGATGGTGGCGATTTTCGCGGTGCGGACCAGGGAAGCCGCCGGCAATCCGGCTTTCGCGAGCGCAGTGACGGGCACATCGCCTGGCCAGCCGCGATGCTCCGCGCTGGTGATCATCAGGACCCAGAGCAGGCCATGCTGCGAGTCCACCGAGCCGCGCGACGAAACGATCAGCGCCGGGCGACGTTGCCGCGTAGCGCGGTCCGTGTAGGGGAATGGGACCTTGATGACGTCACCGGCCTCAAAGCCCGGCATACGCCCGCCGGTCAGCCTCGGAATTCCACTCTTCAAAGGTGCGGAACGGGTCGTCGACGGGGGGTTGGGTGCGCTTGGTCACGATGATGCGGTTGCCGTCGATCTCGTAGTTCAGTTCGTCGCCGTCGCCGAGGCGCAGCGCCGCCCGCACGGGCTGTGGGATCGTGGTCTGGGCCTTGGAGGTCAGCTTGCTGGTAATCATGTCGCGCAACGTAAGGAAACTCCTTACCCGTGTCAAGCCACCGGGAGTCCCCCTCGATGAGCCGTTGCGCGAGAGGCGATGCGGTGCCCCTGCCCTACCACCGCGGTTGGTCTCGCCCCGATTCGAACATTGCGCTTGTACGTTCGTCCGTTCGCGAGCCAGGGTTTGCCAACGTCTCGCGCTCGCCCGGCGAAAGGGAAAGGGAAAGGATGCAGCCAGGTTGCACCCACGTCCTGAACCACCGTGCGTGGAAAGGGCTTACGAGTCGTCGATGGTGTACGCGGGGAGCAGCGGCGGTACGCGCACGTTGGCCAGGGCGACGTACTTCGGCAGGCCGCGCAGTCGATCGTACGGCGGCGGGTCCTCGCCACGGATGAGTGGCTCCAGGTACCGCCGCGCCGCGGTGGTGATGCCGTAGCCGTCCTTGCGGATGAAATTCGCGGGCAGCTTCTTCTCGCGATTGGCGATATCCCGTAGCGGCGCGGGCACCACGCGCCAGCGATAGGGCGCATCGCGGGTACGCTCGATGACCGGCATCACCGCGTTCGCGCCCGCAAGTGCGAGGTCGACCGCAGCCTCGCCAACCGCCCAGGCCTGCTCGACATCGGTCGCGGACGCGAGATGACGCGCCGAACGCTGCAGGTAATCCGGCAGCGTCCAGTGCACCTTGAAGCCGAGCTCCGCGCGTACGCGATCCGCGAGGAACGCGGCGACGCCGCCCAGTTGCGCGTGGCCGAACGCATCCGCGCTGCCTGCCTCCGAGACGAAGCCGCCGTCGGCGAGACGAATGCCTTCGGACGCGACCACCACGCAATGCCCGACACGCGCGACCACCGCCTTGACGCGCGCGAGGAACTCCGCCTCGTCGAATGCGCGTTCGGGAAAAAGAATGAGGTGCGGCGCCTGGTCCGCGCCGACACCCGCGAGACCGGCGGCCGCCGCGATCCACCCGGCATGCCGACCCATGGCTTCGTACACGAACACCTTGGTGGAAGAATCCGCCATCGCGCGCACGTCGAGGCTCGCCTCCTGCACGGACACGGCGGTGTACTTCGCCACCGAGCCGAAGCCGGGGCAACAGTCGGTCACCGCCAGGTCGTTGTCGACGGTCTTGGGCACGCCGACGCACGTCAGCGCAAGGTCCATCTGTTCGCTGACCGAAGCAAGCTTGAGCGCGGTGTCGGCCGAATCATTGCCGCCGTTGTAGAGAAAGTAACGGATGTCGTGGGCGCGCAGCACGTCGACGATGCGGGCGTAGAGTTCCGGTTGCTGCGCCGGGTCGCCGAGCTTGAACCGGCAGGAACCAAAGGCGCCGCCGGGCGTATGGCGCAGGGCGCGAACCGCGGCGGGCGTCTCGCGCCATGCCGCATACAATTCCTCCCGCAACACGCCGAGGATGCCGTTGCGCGCCGCCAGCACGCGCACGCCGC
>JBGTIG010000144.1:0-3542 GCA_041745755.1 Lysobacterales bacterium | reverse complement strand
GCCGGTCGCGTGCGCTCCCGGGCTGCATCCGGACTGGATCCCGGTGCGAAGCCCGGGGCCGCGTGTCCTCTCCCAGCGCCCGGGTCTCCGGCCGGCAGGAGCGTCGGCGCCCTGCCGGGAATTCCTGGCTGGAGCCTGGATGGAGCTGCGGCACGAGTCATTGAGGCTTGTTGCCGGTGCGGGGCGCGGTTAGGCTCGTTGCGATCATGACGTCGCCGGTTTCCTTCGTTCATCTGCACCTGCACAGCGAGTTTTCGCTCAGCGACTCGACCATCCGCATCAAGCAGCTGGTGGCCGCGACCGCGGACGCGGGCATGCCGGCCGTGGCGATCACCGATGCGGCGAACCTGTTTGCGCTGGTCAAGTTCCATCGCGCGGCGGACGCCGCCGGCATCAAACCCATCATCGGCTGTGACGTGCGCGTCGCCGACGCGCAGGGCGACATCGGCGAGGTCACGCTGCTCTGCCGCGATACGCAGGGATACCGCCAGCTGACGCGACTGCTCTCGATCGGCTACGCCCGCCGGCAGCCCGGCCGCACCATCGTTCTGAGCGAGTCTGAAATCCTGGGCGCAAGTGCCGGGCTGGCCGCGTTGCTCGGCCCGCGTTCGGGCGCACTCAAGGACGCGGTCGCCGCCCACGACGCGCAGGCGCGGGCGGCGACCGCACGCTGGCGCGACGCCTTTGGTGCTTACCTCTTCCTCGAACTGGTGCGGTGCGGACGCGAGCACGAGGAGGAGAGCGTCTCGGCGGCGATCGAACTCGCGCAGGGCCTCGATATTCCGGTGCTGGCCAGCAACGACGTGCGGTTCCTGAAGCCGGAGGACTTCGAAGCGCATGAAGCGCGCGTGTGCATCCATCGGGGCGAGTTCCTGAGCGATGCCAAGCGGCAGCGCCGCTATACCGCGGAGCAATACCTGAAGACGCCGACCGAGATGGCGCTGCGCTTTGCGGATCTGCCCGTCGCACTCGAAAATGCGGTTGAGCTGGCGAAGTGCCTCAACCTCGAACTCGATTTCGGGCGCTACTACCTGCCGGCCTCGCCAACGCCCGAGGGACGCAACGAGACCGATCACTTGAGGATCGAATCCGAGACCGGGCTGGACCGTCGTCTCCGGGAACACGGGCTGGCACCGGCGTTCGACCGCGAAGCGTACGCGCGGCGACTCGCACTTGAACTCGACGTCATTGCCTCGATGGGCTTTGCGGGATACTTCCTGATCGTGGCCGAATTCATCGGCTGGGCACGCGCCCAGCACATCCCGGTAGGTCCGGGTCGCGGCTCGGGCGCAGGCTCGCTGGTCGCCTGGTCGCTCGGCATCACCGATCTCGATCCGTTGCGCTTCGACCTGCTGTTCGAGCGGTTCCTCAATCCCGAGCGCGTATCGATGCCGGATTTCGACATCGACTTCTGCATGGATGGCCGCGACCGCGTGATCGAGCACGTTGCCGATCTCTACGGCCACGACAAGGTGAGCCAGATCATCACCTACGGCAGCATGGCGGCCAAGGCGGTACTGCGCGACACCGGCCGCGTACTCGGTCTCGGTTACGGATTCGTGGACCGCGTGGCGAAAGCCGTGCCGCGCATCCCCCTCGACGTGACGCTTGACGACGCGCTCGGCACATCCGAAAAAAGCCGCAAGGAGCCGCAGCGCGTTTCCACGGAACTGGTCCAGCGTTACCGCGACGAGGACGAGGTCCGGCAGCTCGTGGACCTGGCGCGTTCGCTCGAGGGGCTGACGCGCAACGCCGGCAAGCACGCGGGCGGCGTGGTGATCGCGCCCACCGCGCTCACCGATTTCGCGCCGCTGTACTCCGAAGCGACGGGCGAGGCCATGGTGACGCAGTTCGACAAGGACGACACCGAGGCGATCGGGCTGGTGAAGTTCGATTTCCTGGGCCTGCGCACGCTCACCATCATCGACTGGACGGTCAAGGTCGTGAACGAGGCCCGCGCCGGTGCGGGCGAGCCGCTGCTGGACATGGCCAAACTGCCGCTCGACGATCCGCAGGCCTTCGGTCTGCTGCATCGATGCCAGACGACGGCGGTGTTCCAGCTCGAGTCGCGCGGCATGAAGGAACTGGTGCGCAAGCTCAAACCCGACAGTTTCGACGACATCGTCGCCCTCGTTGCGCTGTTCCGTCCCGGTCCGCTGCAGTCGGGCATGGTCGATGACTTCATCGCGCGCAAGCACGGACTCGCGCCGGTGACCTACACGCACCCGCTGCTGGAGCCGATCCTGGCGCCGACGTACGGGGTGATCGTGTACCAGGAGCAGGTAATGCAGATCGCGCAGGCGCTGGCCGGGTACACGCTCGGTGGCGCCGATCTGCTGCGTCGCGCGATGGGCAAGAAGAAAGCCGGGGAAATGGCGAAGGAGCGCGTCAAGTTCGAGAGCGGCGCGGCCGCGCAGGGCATCGAGGCACGCGTGGCGTCGGCGATCTTCGACCTGATGGAGAAGTTCGCGGAGTACGGCTTCAACAAATCGCATTCCGCCGCCTACGCGGTGCTGAGTTACCAGACCGCCTGGCTGAAGGCGCACTATCCGGCCGAGTTCATGGCGGCAGTGCTCTCGGCCGACATGGACCATACCGACAAGGTCGTGAATTTTCTCGACGACGCGCGGGAAATCGGCCTCACCGTACGACCGCCCAACATTGCATCGAGTGGGTATCGCTTTCGTGCGCGCAGGGATGCCCGCAGTCCGCGCACCCTCGACTACGGGCTCGGCGCCATCAAGGGTGTCGGGGAACACGCCTGTCGTGAAATCGAAAGGGAGCGCGACGCCGGCGGCGCGTTCACCAGCCTCGCCGATTTCTGCGCGCGCGTCGATCCATCTCGGCTGGGCAAGCGTGCGCTGGAAGCGCTCCTGGGTGCTGGCGCGCTCGACGGGCTCGCCCCCAACCGTGCCTCGCTCGGCCTGCAGTTGCCGCTCGCTGCGCGTGCAGCGGAACAGGCGCTGCGCGATCGCGAGGCCGGCATCGTCGACATGTTCGGCAGCGCCGCCGTCAAGGCGGTTGCGGTGCAGTGGCCGATCGCCGGCGAATGGCCGCTCGCGAAGAAGTTGCGGCTCGAACGCGAAGTGCTGGGCTTCTACCTTTCGGGGCATCCCGTGGACGCGTGGGCGGGCGTGGTCGACTGCCTCGTCACGTGTCGCATCGCGCGTCTGGATGCGCATTGGCAGCCGCGGCCGCAGACCGAGGGCAAACGCTTCGAACGCGGCACGCTGGTGCGCATCGCGGGACAGATCGCGCAGCTGCGGCGCGGAGCCGATCGCGCGTTCGTGCAACTGGGCGACGGCAGCGGGCGCATCGAGTCGAGCTTCTTCCGTGAGGACTTCCGCAGCGCGGCACCGTTGCTGGTGAAGGACGCGCTGCTGCTGGTGGAAGGCTACCTGCACCTGGACGAATTCTCGGGCCGGCTGCAGATCCGCGGTCGCCACGTGGAGCCCCTCGTGGACGCCTGCGCGCGCCAGACGCGTGCCCTCAAGCTCACGCTCGCCCGCCCGGTCGCCAACGGAAGCCACGGGGCGACGCTG
>JBGTIG010000143.1:0-4565 GCA_041745755.1 Lysobacterales bacterium | reverse complement strand
GCGGCGACCCCCGCCTCGAACTTGCGCAGGCGCGCGCAGATGCCGTGGCGGCGGCCCTGCGCAAGGGGGGTCTGGTTGTGGTCGAGTCTCGCGGAACTGATTCGGACGACTTCCGCCAACTGGCGAAGCGTGACGGAGTGGATGCCGCACGATCCGCGCGGATCGCGGTCGCCTCGCTCTGAGGCGTCACTCCGACGGGGCGTTGGGAATTGGCTTTCGGACCGAACCAGTCGGGACTGCGCAGCATCTTCGACCTGCGCTTTCAGGCAGCGTCACCCAGTGCAACGGCGGCCAGAACCAGCCCGCCCATCGCCAGTGAGGCGAGGCCGACCAGCGTGAGGTGGCGAATGGCGAGGGGAACGGTTCGCTGCGCAAAGCGATGATGCCATCGCCAGGGAACGAAAAGCAGGCAGGCCGTAGTGCCGAGCAGGATCCATCCGAAGAACTGGACGGCGCCCGACAGGGCCATGCGGGGCGAATACAGGACGAAGGCCGCGCCCACCACGAGGCGCAACAGCAGCTCGGTGTAATGCGCCGTTGGCGAGCCCGCGAAACCGAGCAGGAACCGGCTGGCTCGCGCTGGCACGACCAGCGATGCGGCCCCGAGGGCCAGCAGGTACAAGCCCGTCAGGACCACGATCACGAGCGCCAGTGCTTCGATCAGCGTCATCGTCTGGTGAACGACGCGTCAATCGAGAATCGCCCACCTCCCGTTTTCATTTCAAAGGCACTCCTGAGTCTTGCGTACAACGCGCGAGCGTTTCACCGGCAGACTTGAGGGTCGGAGGCGCCAGGCGAACCGGTGCCGGCTACCGCATGGGGATGTTGCGCGGCTGCCGCTGCCGGTAGTGCCAGAGCGTCACGATGTCGATCCGGTCGGCATGGATCTGGTAGACGATGCGATAGGGCCGCTCGAACAGCATCCGCAAGTCGTCGCGTTCGTAACGTGGCAGTCTCGGCGCGCTTTTCGGCAAGCGAGCGAGCTGCTCGCAGCGTTCTATCAAGCGGCGCACCATTGCCTTGGCAGCATGCGGATCGTCCTGTGCGATCCAGGATTCGATCGCTTTCAGTTCACGCAGTGCTTCGGGTGTCCATTCGATCCTCACGCGTCCAGACCAAAGCGCTTGCGCACCTCGGCGTGAGGAATCAGGCGCCCCGCCTTGGCATCGGCGAGACCACGCTCGACCGACTCCCAGAACTCGATTTCCTCCCGCACGTCGTCCCAGGTCGCCTCGGCAGGCAAGACATCGGCCAGCGCGTGGAGTTTGTCGCGAATGCTTGGGGCAGGAGTGGCGCTCATGGGCTCGATTCTACGCCGCGAACTGCGCCTTGCGCTTATCGTCGACGCGAAAAAGGGCGAAAAAGGGGACGGAGGTAATTAACTGTAGACACGCGTTAAGCCCCGGGATCGATACTATGCAAGATTCGCCGAGCGTTCGAACCCGAATTCTCGCTCGAAGGCTGCGGCTACCGCATCACCGGGTCAACTCGATCACGCGAGGTCGAAACGACGCGCGCGAGCGTGCTGATGTGTCAATACAAGACCTGACCCCTCTGTTGCCCGGTGTGGACGCCCTTGAATCCCGCGGACAAGGCAGCAGGCGACGTGAGCAGGTTCGGGCAGGACAGCGACATGGGCCGCCCCGCGCAACCCGAGGAAATCTCTCCGGCGTACGTGTTCCTCGCGTCGCCGGTCACGGCGTCCTACATCAGCGGCGTCGTGCTCCCCGTCATGGGGGGTCCACGCGGTTGAGCGCGACCACGCGATCATGAGGCGCGATGGGTGCGCTACGTGTCCCGGGCCGCGTCCGGCAAGGCCCTCTCCGACGCATCCAGGGCAGCGTCCTCCGGGGGGTCGGCCGATTCGTCCTGTGAGGGACCGGTCCAACGCGAAGACAGGCGCTTGGTGGGATGGACGCCGAGGTCGCGCAGCATCTCGGCCTGCCGTACGGCACTTCCCTTGCCTGTCGTGAGTTTCTTCTTCGCGTCGTCGAAGCTGGTCCGGGCCTGGTCGATGCGCATGCCGACCTTCTCGAGATCGGCGACGAATCCCACCAGCTTGTCGTACAGCTCGGCGCCCCGGCTGGAGATCTCGCGCGCGTTGCGTCCGACGCCTTCCTGGCGCCAGAGGAAGGCGACGGTGCGGATCACGAACAGCAACGTACTCGGGCTCACCAGCAGCACGTTGCGGTTCCATGCGTCGTGGAACAGTTCACGATCGTGCGTGACCGCGAGCATGAACGCGGGCTCGAGCGGCACGAACATGACCACGCAATCGAGTGAGTCAAGCCCGTACAGCGACGGGTAGTTCTTCTCCGAGAGCCCGGTGAAGTGCGTGCGGATGGACTGCAGGTGGCGCTTGAGCGCGGGAACGCGCTCGTCTTCCGCGTCGGCGGTGGCGAACGCGCGGTAGTCAGGCAGCGTGAACTTCGAGTCGATCACCAGGTGACGATCGCCCGGCAGGCGCACCACGATGTCGGGAATATTCCAGGCCTGGCCGTCCTCGGTCTTGACGCTCGACTGGCGCTCGTAGTGTTGCCCGCGCACGAGTCCGGCGCGCTCGAGCAGGTCCTCGAGGAGGATCTCTCCCCAGTTGCCCTGGGTCTTGGTGTTGCCCTTGAATGCGATCGCGAGATTGCTGGCCTCGGCGCTCAGCGCCTGATTCAGGGTGAGCAGGTGGCGGACCTGTTCCCCCAGCGCACTGCGATCCTTGCCTTCGTTGACGTAGACCTCTTCCACCTTGGCCTTGAACTCGCTGAGTTGCAGCCTCAGCGGATCGAGCAGCTGGCCGAGATTCTGCTGGTTCTGTTCGGTGAACTTGCGGCTCTTCTCCTCGAGTATGTCGCTCGCCAGCGCCTTGAACTGGTCCGACAGCTGCTGCCTGGCCTGCTCGAGCAGCAGGAGCTTCTCCCGCGACTGCGAGCGTTCGGATTCGAGTTGCTGGGTCAGCGTCGCCACGGTCGATCGCGTGTCCGCAGCGTCGCGCGTCGCGCGTTCTACGCCCGCCTCGAGCGTCGGCAAACGCGCCGCGCGTTCCGCCAGCGTCGCGCGCTCGACATCACCCTTCGCGAGGCCTTGTGCGTGCGCCAGTGCGATGCGGCCCCGGAGCACGAGCCACGCGATGCCGCCGCCGACCAGCAGGCCCGCGATCAGCAGGGCAAGATGGAGTTCATCGAAACGCATGAAGGGTTCCCGCTTGCAACGGCAGTTGCACCGACTGGAAAGGGAATCGGAAAGGTACCGGAGCCGACCGCTGCCGTGTGGAACGCGGAGGGGGACCGACGCGCGCGCCAAGGTGTTGCATGCTAGAAGTGGGCGATGACGGGCACGCCTACCGGTACGTCGAAACCCGCGCCGATTGCGACCTTCCCCACGCGTGGATCGCGCCTCTACGCCTGGGTGCTCGTCGGCATCGCGCTGGGTGGGCTCATCGGCTTTCTCGCACCGGCGACCGGCGCGGCGCTCAAGCCGCTCGCGGATGGCTTCATCGCCCTCATCAAGATGCTGATCGGGCCGATCATTTTCCTCACGGTCGTGCTCGGCATCGCGGGCGTGGCCGATGTGAGGAAGGTCGGGCGCGTCGGCGTCAGGGCCATCGTCTACTTCGAGGTCGTGTCGACGCTGGCGCTCGCGCTCGGACTGCTGGTCGTCAACACGGTCGAGCCCGGCGCGGGATTCAATGTCGATCCGGCGACGCTCGACGCCGAAGCCGTTGCTGCCTACGCCACGCAGGCGAAACAGCAGAGCACGACGGCGTTCCTGCTCGACATCATTCCGAAGACGTTCGTGGGCGCGTTCACCGCCGAGGGGCATCTGCTGCAGGTCTTGCTCGTCGCCGTGCTGTTCGGGTTCGCGCTCGGCGGACTGGGCGAGCGCGCTCGACCGCTGCTCGGCCTGCTCGATGACATCAGCCGCGCGTTCTTCCGCATGATGGCGATGATCATGTGGCTGGCGCCCGTCGGCGCCGGCGCGGCGATGGCGTTCACCATCGGACGCTA
The DNA here is from genome assembly GCA_041745755.1 of Lysobacterales bacterium. Classification (GTDB taxonomy): domain Bacteria; phylum Pseudomonadota; class Gammaproteobacteria; order Xanthomonadales; family Ahniellaceae; genus JBBQNY01. Next base: position 567 of record JBGTIG010000143.1, on the reverse strand, counting down.
TGGCCTCGGCAGCCTCGGTCCCCTGCTGCAATTGATGGGCGCGTTCTACCTCACGTGCCTGCTGTTCGTGATCATCGTGCTCGGCACGATCGCGCGCGCAGCGGGCTTCAGCATCTTCCGATTCATCCGTTACATCCGCGGCGAGCTGTTGCTGGTGCTCGGCACGTCGTCCTCGGAGTCGGCGCTGGTACCCCTCATGCAGAAGCTCGAGCGGCTCGGTTGTTCGAAGTCCGTGGTGGGGCTGGTGGTCCCGAGCGGCTATTCGTTCAACCTCGATGGCACCAATATCTATCTGACCATGGCGGCGATCTTCATCGCGCAGGCGCTGAATGTGGAGCTCGACCTGACGCAGCAGCTCACGCTGCTGGCGGTGGCGATGCTGACGTCGAAAGGCGCGTCGGGCGTCACGGGTGCAGGCTTCATCACGCTGGCAGCGACGCTCGCCGTGGTCCCTGCGGTGCCGGTGGCGGGGCTCGCGCTGATCCTCGGCATCGATCGATTCATGAGCGAGGCGCGCGCCCTCACCAATCTGGTCGGCAATGGCGTCGCGACGATGGTGGTGGCGCG
>JBGTIG010000142.1:0-2535 GCA_041745755.1 Lysobacterales bacterium | reverse complement strand
GCCGACGTGCTCGCCGCGAGCACCAGTCGCGGCCCGATCGCCGGCGACAGCTACCTCAAGCCCAACATCACCGCGCCGGGCACCAGCATCCTCGCGGCTGCGCAGAACGGCACGGGACTCGCAACGCTCTCCGGCACCTCGATGGCCGCGCCGCATGTCGCCGGTGCAGCCGCGCTGGTGCTAGGAATCCATCCCTCCTGGAATCCGTCGCAGGTCGAGTCCGCGCTGCTGGCAACCGCGGCGGGCGGTGTGCGCAAGCAGGACCAGACCACACCCGCCGCCAACAAGGATGCCGGCGCGGGTCGGTTGCAGGCAGGCCAGGCCGTGTTCGCGGCGCTGCACTTTCCCGAGAGCGGAAGCGCCATGTCCGGAGCGTTCGTCGGCGGCAACGCCAGCGTTCCGAATGGCGATGGCCTGGTGCTGAGCGGGCCGGCCTCGCTCAACCTGCCTTCGATCGCGTTCGGCAATTGCGTGCGGCGCTGCACGTTCCTGCGTACGGTGCGCGACAACGGCAACGGCAGCAGCTGGTCGGTGACGCCACGCGAGTTCGGAGCGGCGATGGTGACCGTGACTCCGGCGCAGTTCTCGCTGGCGCCGAACCAGCAGCAGCAACTCACCATCGAGCTCAGGTTCGATGCGGCGGCGAGCGTCGGCACGCGCACCTCGGGTCATCTCGAGTTCTTCCCGCAGAGTCCAGGTCCTGCGGTGCTTCGCGTCCCGGTTTCCGTGCGATCGAGCGTAGGCAATCTGCCTACTCGTATCGATCTGGTGGCCTCCACTGACGGCGGTTTCCAGGACCTCCAGCTGCAGGGATTGTCGGCGCTGTCGAATCCCGGATTCGACACCTCGGACCTGGTGCGCCTGCGCATCGAGTCCCGCAGCCTCGCGCAGGATCCGACCGAAGACGATCCCTACGATCTGCCGAGCGTCGGCGCGTTCTTCGTGACGGCGCCGGTGCGCGTGCCCGTGCGCGGGGACGGCAGTGCGATCGAGAGCGTGTTGTACGCCGAAGCGATGGCGGCCGGCGGTCGCAACGTGGAACTCTTCGTGGGCCTCGATCTTGACGGCGACAACGCACCGGACCAGAACGAGGAGCTCTGCGGCCGGGAGTCTGCCGCGTCCTTCGAGCAATGCCTCATCGACATCCGCGTGCCACCGGGCCTTGCCAATCCACGCGCCTGGTTTCTCGCGCAGAACCGCTCGAGCGCCGCCGATACCGTGACGATCCGCGCCGCCAGCGTGACCTATCCCGCGGCGCCCGGCGCCCACGATGGCGACGACATCGCCAACGTGGCACGCGAGGCTTACCTCACCGCCACGGCGCCGGGAAAAGTGGCGACCGATGCGGCATTTCCCTTGCGCATGAGCTGGTCGAGCAGTGCCATGTTGCCGGGCGAGGACTGGTTCGGCGCGATGCGCGTGCGGGCAAGTGCGGTCGGCGGATTCTCACCGACGCTCCCCGTGTACCTGCGGACCGGGATCGCGGGGCGGCTTGCGCGCGTACTGCACGCCGGCGGGCCGACCCTGCTGGTGCGGCTGACCGGGCAGGAGATGCATGCGGGTCTCGCGATCGACGTACCGCAGGGTGCCACGCGCCTCGATGTCGCGGTGAAGTCGACCAACGCAGGCAAGCTCCGGTTCGTCAGCGGTGCGGCAGGCCCGGGTCCGGGTCTCGACGCGTCCGGCGGTGCGCCGGTCGTGCGCGAGTTCGACCTGGTGCCGGGACAATCCGCGACCGTCACGGTGAGCACGCCCGAGCTCGCGCCCGGACGCTGGTATGCGATCCCCGTGAACACGAGTCCCTCCATCGGTGAAGTGGAACTTGCGGTGCTGCCATTCGCGCAGAATGCGGCGCAGCGCCTGCCGCCCGGTTCGTTCTTCAATCCCGAGCGTTCCGGACACGGTCTCTTCATGAGCCAGGGCGGGGCGAACGCCGCGTTGTTCTGGTACGCGTATCGCGACGACACGACACCCGAGTTCTACACGCTGGGAATGCCGTGGCCCATCGATGGCACGAGCAGCTTCCAGGCACCGCTCCTGCGGTTTACCTGGGACGGCAACGAGGCACGCTACGTCAACGTCGGTCGCGGCGGATTGACGCGCGTCGCCGATGGGCTCTACCGCTTCAGCTGGACGCTCTACGGCCAGCATGGCAGCGAGCCGATGGTGGAGATCCGTGACAGCGGAACCTGTCCGACAGCGGGCAGTGTCACCGGCGAGATCGCCGGCTCCTGGTTCAATCCGAACCGGCCGGGCTACGGCTACAGCCTGTTCACCACCACGCAGAACGACACCGAGGTTGCGTTCCTTTACGACGGCACGGGCAATCCACGCTGGCTCATCGGGCAGGTGCCGTTCGGCGGACCCGGCACGACCATGCCATTGTCGCAGGCCGATGGCGCCTGTCCGCTCTGCGCCTACCGCCCGATCAACCTGCGTGTAGCCGGCAGCCTCACGCGCACCTTCTTCACGCTCGGCACGGGCCACATTGCCGTGAACGCGAACCTGTTGCCGCCCCTCGCCGGCGCGTGGAGC
>JBGTIG010000141.1:0-3209 GCA_041745755.1 Lysobacterales bacterium | reverse complement strand
CGCGCGCGGTCTGCACGCGGCGGGCTATGACGTTGCGCTGCACCAGCGTTGCCCGACCGCGGAGCTCACCGCCCTGGCCGGGGAACTTGAAGCCCGGCGCGCGGGCAGCACGCTGACGCTGATCGCCGAGCTCGGCGATCTCGACGCGGTGGCGAAGCTTCCAGCCAGATGCGTCGAGCGTTTCGGTCGACTCGATGCGCTGGTCAACAATGCATCGACGTTCCATGCAACACCGATCGGCTCCATCGACCCCCTGCAGTGGGACGAGCTGTTCGCGGCCAACGCGCGCGCACCGCTGTTCCTGTCGCAGGCGGCGGCAGTCCACTTGAAATCACATCGCGGTGCCATCCTCAACCTGCTCGACATCCACTCGGCGCGGCCGCCGGCCGGCTACAGCGTGTACGCGATGGCGAAGTCCGCCCTTGCGACGTTGACCGCGGCGCTGGCAGTGGAGCTGGCGCCCGAGGTGCGCGTCAATGGCATCGCCCTCGGTGCGATCCTCTGGGCGGAGTCGCCAGGCGAAGACGAGACAGCCGAGCAGCATCGCCGACAGCGCGTGCTGCGCCGCACGCCGCTCGGACGGCTCGGCGAAGTCGACGAGGTGGTGAGCGCCGCTCTGTTCCTGCTGCGCGACGCACGCTACTGCACTGGCTCGATCCTCCGCGTCGACGGCGGGCGTGCACTGGTGTAGGCGATATTCATCGCGCGCGTAGCATGCTCGCGCGTGAGCATTGGACTCCTGTCGGAGGCGCGGGAGCCCGAGCACGACGTCCCACGACTGACACCCGATCCCCCAGACATCGAGGACCCGACATGGCCACCCGAAAGCGCTCCGGCGCCAGTTCCGATTCCGCATCCACCAGCACCCTTGCCGAACGCATCCTCGATATCGTCGGGCAGATCCCGACGACCACCGAGCGCGCTGTCGACGACCCGCACGCGCGCGCCCGGGAAATCGCCCGCAAGGCAGCGGGCAAGGCCGGCGCAACCAGCGGCGCCATGGCGTTGCCGCCGGGCGTGTTCGGCTGGATGACGATCCTGCCGGAGCTGTTCGCCTTGTGGAGGATGCAGTCCCAGATGGTCGCCGACATCGCGGGGGCGTACGGCAAGCGCGCACTGCTCTCACGCGAGCAGATGCTTTACTGCCTGTTCAATCACACGGCGGCGCAAGCGGTGGGCGGACTGCTGGTGCGCATCGGCGAGCGCTACGTGGTACGCCGGGCGCCACTCGGCACCCTGTACGCGATCGCCAACAAGATCGCGCTGCGCGTCGCGCAACGCAGCCTTCGCCGCGGCATCTTCCGCTGGCTGCCGATAGCGGGAGCACTCGGCGTCGGCGCGTTCGCCTATGCCGATACCGGCACCGTCGCCGACGCCGCCATCGAAGTTTTCTCGCGCGACATGGTGATCGAGGGCGAAGCGGAGGAGGTGGGCATCCAGGCGGCGCGGGCGGCGCAGCGCAAGCCTCGCGCACCCGCGAAGAAGACCGGCGTCGGGAAATCCACCGCGAAAAAATCGGCGCCAAAACGAAGCCGCAAGGAATCATCCCGCGCCTGAGCTGGCGACCCTGTCCTGCTAGTCGACGGTGCGCCCGTCGATGCGGGAAACGCCCGCGCGCTCCCCGGGTTCAAGGTCGCTCCAGCGTTCGGCAAGCGTACGCGGATCGCCGTCGGGCGGCACGAGATCGGGCACCAGATCGCATAACGGCCGCAGCACGAACGCATGCGCAAGCTCGGCGCGCGGCAATTGGAGATGCCCGGGCCCCTCGGCAGCGAGCTCGTCGTAGAGAACCACATCGACGTCGAGCGTGCGGCTGGCGAATCGCGGCAGCGATCGATCCCGCGCCGCCTGGTCTTCCAGCGCATGCAGCCATGCATCCAGGGCGATCGCCGGGAGCTCGGTGTCGATGCCGACCACGAGGTTGATGAAGTCGGGTCCCTCGAAGCCGATCGCCTGCGTGCGATACCACGGCGACTCGACGATTCTGCCGAAGCGTTCGCGCAGCGCCGCCAGCGCGAGCGCCAGGTGTCGCGACGGATCTACATTGCTACCAAGACTGAGCCAGGCGCGGGGCATCAGGCGTCGCGTCGCCCACGCTCGATCTGGATGCCCACGTTGCGCGCACCGCGGACGGCACCCGGCTTGCCGAGTTTGAGTCGGACCCAGCTGACGCGGAATTCGCGCTGCAGGAGTTCCGCGCATCGTTCGGCGAGCGTCTCGACCAGGCCGAATTCCGTTGCGGACACGAACTCTATCAACCGCTTGCTGACAGCCTTGTAGTCGAGCGTGTCGGCCACGCGGTCGGATTCGGCCGGCACGCGATTGTCGAATGCCATCTCGAGATCGAACACGAGCGGCTGGCGGATGCGCCGTTCCCAGTCGTAGATGCCGATGGTGGTCTCGATCACGAGGCCTTCGATGAACACGATATCCATGCCACTCCTCATGCGCTGCAATGACCGGCGGCATTCGGCGGGACTGGCGGCAAACCTGCCATTTCCCAGCGTGGGAACGCGCGAATGCGGGAATCGTCGTGCTGTCCCGATTGCAGGCGCAGAGCGCCCGCGAAGGCGATCATCGCGCCGTTGTCCGTGCAGAGTTCCGGGGGCGGAAACGCGACGCGATAGCCGTGTTGCTCAGCGCTCATCTGCAGGCGCTCGCGCAATCGCGCGTTGGCGCCGACGCCGCCGGCGACGATCAGTGCGCGGTAGCCGGTCAGCGCGAGTGCGCGCTCGCACTTGATGGTGAGCGTATCGACGACCGCATCCTCGAACGCACGCGCAATATCGGCGGCCACTCCCGGACCGTCACCGGCGCGTCGCCGCGCCAGCAATGCCTGGGTCTTCAGGCCCGAGAAACTGAAATCGAGTCCCGGACGATCCGTCATCGGCCGTGCGAACCGGAACGTCCCCGCGTGTCCCTCTGCGGCCAGTGCCGCAATCGCGGGGCCTCCCGGGTACGCGAGACCCAGCATTTTCGCCGTCTTGTCGAACGCTTCCCCGGCGGCATCGTCGAGCGTCTCCCCCAGCAACTCGTAGGATCCGATGCCGCGCACGCGCATGAGCTGGGTATGCCCGCCCGACACCAGCAGCGCCACGAATGGTGGTCGCGGCGCCGACGAGGCCGGCTGCATGAGGGGCGCGAGCAGGTGCCCTTCCATGTGGTGCACGCCGATCGCCGGCTTGTCCAGCGCCCAGGCGAGCGACCGG
>JBGTIG010000140.1:0-2608 GCA_041745755.1 Lysobacterales bacterium | reverse complement strand
TGGCGCCGGTCGCGTCGAGGACCCGGCCGGTCAATGCTGCGCGTTCGACTTGCGCCAGCGCCGGCGCCGCCAGCGTCAACAGAGTAAGGACGAGCGAGAAGACACGTTGTGGCATAACCGACAACGGTAGACGCCCACGGTGTCGGGGGAATGAACGTCATGTGTCGATGGCGTGACGCGCCGTCGGACTTCGAGGTTTAACACGATCGTCACATCACTGAGAATGCGCCTGATTACAATCGGCGCTTCATGATCAGGCGGTTCGCTCTTGCGATGCTCGCGGTGCTCGCGCAGTCCGGTGTACTCGAGCCCGCGCGCGGTACCGCCACCGTCCCAAACGATCCCGACGATCCGGCGATCTGGGTGCATCCGCGCGATGCAACGCGCTCGCGCGTACTCGGCACCAACAAGCAACAGGGCCTGCTCGTTTACGACCTCCAGGGTACGGAGCTCGACCTGCTCGAGGTCGGCCGCCTCAACAACGTCGATCTCCGTCAGCGCGTGGACTTCGGCGGCGAACGCTTCGACCTTGCGGTAGCGACGCAGCGCGACGAAGCGAGCCTCGTGGTGTTCGCGATCGACGGCGAGGGCGCGCTCAGCGAGACGCATCGGATCGCCTCAGGCCTCGACGATCTCTACGGCGTATGCCTGCATGCGCCCTCCGTCGGCGGACTCGAGGTCATTGCCAACGACAAGGACGGACGCTTCGTGCAATTCGCACTGGAGCGGCGCGCCGGCGCGTGGCAAAGCCGACGGCTGCGGAGCTTCGCCCTGGATTCGCAACCTGAAGGCTGTGTGGTTGACGACAAGCGTGATCGCCTTTTCGTCGGCGAGGAGAAGCGCGGCGTCTGGACACTCGGTGCGAGCGGCCACGAGCCCGCGGAGCCGGCACTCATCCTCGCGGTCGGCGAGTCGCTGCACGCGGACGTCGAAGGCATGGCGATCCTCGAACGCGAAGCGGGCGATCTGCTCATCGTGTCGAGCCAGGGCGACGACAGCTACGTCGTGCTCGATGCCACCGCGCCGTATCGGGTGCGCGGCGCATTCCGTATCGGACCCGATCTTGCGACCGGCATCGACGGCGCCTCGGAAACCGACGGGCTAGACGTCACGGGCGCGAATCTCGGCGCTCGCTTCGACGACGGCATGCTGGTGGTGCAGGACGGCTACAATCGGATGCCCGACGGCCCCCAGAACTTCAAGTACATCGCCTGGTCCGACATCGCCCGAGCGCTCGGGCTCGACCAAGGGTCTCGCCGCGACCAAGCACCCTGACCTCCGACGCCCGGCTCAGCGACGGTTACGGTGAATCCACCCGCGGGTCCGCCCCGGCAAGCGGCAGGCTGAAGTACTCGCCGTAACGACCGGAGAACTGTCGAACGCGCAGCGACGCGCCGTTGTTCGTGACCTCGATGGGTCGCGTGGCGCTCAGGAGGTCGGGCGGAACCTCGGCCAGCCGCGCCGAAACCGGTCGGTCGTCGTTGTGCGCGCGCATCCATGCGACGACGGCGAGCAAGCGCATGCGCGCTCCATGATCCTGCGCGCGATGCAGGTACTCATCGAGCGCCGGGATCGTGATGGAGGCGAGCAATTGGCCCGTCGCGTTGCCGAGGGTCTCGAGGGCGTAGGGAGAAACTCTCGGCAACGTTGCGCGGACATCGGCCGCAACCGTACGCCTCGCCGCGGCAGAGCAGGACCACGCGTACGCCGGCGAGACCACCGCAGCGGTCATGTCCCGATCGAATGTAATGCGGTGGGCCAGTCCGGACCCGGGCTTCGCACCTGGCGGAGTCATGGCCTGGCCGAACATGTGCTGGGAGTAGCGGAACTCGCCCTGCATCGCCGCGCAGATCAGGGATTCACGGGGGAGAGGTGCGGCGAGGGCAGCGTCGCACGCACCGGGCAATGCGAACGTGGTCGGCGTCTCCGCGAGCATCTCCGACAACAGAAGGGCGGCACGCCGGGCATTCGCGACGGCGACCATGCTCATGATGAGCGTATCGGAGCCGGGTACCAGTCGCCTCCACAGCGCGAGATTCGAGCAGGCAGCCGCCAGCGCGGACTCGCGCTGGCCATTGACGAACTCGAGCGCGAGCGCGGTCTCGAGGATCGACTGGCTGACTGTCACGGGCAGTGGCACGTCGGGGCGGATCGGGAACCGATTGTGGAAATGGCCGTACCGTGAAAGGCGGCGCAGTCGCTCGACGAGTTCGGCGTGTTCCGCGACCAGCACTCTCGCCTGCTCGAGTGACGCGCGCACGGTCTGGAGGCAGGCAGGCCCCTCGGCGCGACAGAGTCCGGTCGCATCGTCGCGTGGCTGCGGAATCCGTGCGTATCGCTTCGGGACGGCGTCCTGCAACGACTCTCCGGGCGGCTGCGCCTGCGAGACGGGAGGGCGTCGGGCAAGGCGCCGCACACTGTCGTCGGCGACCGATTCCGACTCGGCATCCGGAACCCGGTACGGCATGAGCCAGAGGGCGGCGAAGGCATTGCGGCCCACGGGAACGGCGCGCTCCTCCAGCAGCGCAAGCGCCTCGCGCTGCTCGTGCGTCGGCCCACGCAGCCGCACGTACGCGAACAAAAGGGTGACGATCAGCAACAGCGCCCC
>JBGTIG010000139.1:0-6150 GCA_041745755.1 Lysobacterales bacterium | reverse complement strand
TGACCGTCTCGGTGCGCGTCAACGTGCGCACCGCCGAGGCAGCGCGCCACGGCCTGGCCAAGGGCCTGAGCACCGCGTTCCGTGGCGGCGCCGTCACCGGCCTGTTCGTCGTCGGCCTCGGCCTGCTCGGCGTCGCCGGCTACTACGCCGTGCTGCAGCGCATGGGCATCGCGCAGGCCGAAGCATTGCACGCGTTGATCGGCCTCGCGTTCGGTTCCTCGCTCATCTCGATCTTCGCGCGCCTGGGTGGCGGCATCTTCACCAAGGGCGCCGACGTCGGCGCTGACCTTGTCGGCAAGGTCGAGGCGGGCATTCCCGAGGACGACCCGCGCAACCCCGCGGTGATCGCGGACAACGTCGGCGACAACGTCGGCGACTGCGCCGGCATGGCGGCCGACCTGTTCGAGACCTATGCGGTGACCCTGATCGCGACGATGCTCCTCGGCGGGCTGATGGTCGCCGAGGTGGGCGCCAACGGCGTGCTGTATCCCCTGGTGCTCGGCGGCGGCTCGATCATCGCCTCGATCATCGGCGCGTTCGCGGTCAGGGTGAAGGCGGGGGGTTCGATCATGGGCGCGCTGTATCGCGGCGTGATCGTTTCGGCGGTGCTGGCGGCTGTCGCGTTCTATCCCATCACGCAGAGCCTCATGGCCGATTCGCCGTACGGGGCGATGAACATCTACTGGTGTTCGCTGATCGGGCTTGCGCTGACCGGCGCGATCGTGTGGATCACCGAGTACTACACCGGTACGCAGTACAAGCCGGTGCAGGACGTGGCGCAGGCTTCGACCACCGGTCACGGCACCAACATCATCGCGGGCCTTGGCATCTCGATGAAGGCAACGGCGTTGCCGGTACTCGCGGTGTGCGCGTCGATCTACGGGGCCTACACGCTGGGCGGCCTTTACGGTATCGCCATCGCGGCGACCGCGATGCTGTCGATGGCCGGCATGATCGTCGCGCTCGATGCCTATGGTCCCATCACCGACAACGCCGGCGGCATCGCCGAGATGGCGGAACTGCCACCGGAAGTGCGTGCGGTCACCGATCCGCTGGACGCGGTCGGCAACACCACCAAGGCGGTCACCAAGGGCTATGCGATCGGCTCGGCCGCGCTCGCGGCGCTGGTGTTGTTCGCCGACTACACGCACAACCTCGAGGCCGCCAATCCCGGTGTGGAATTCGCATTCGAGCTGTCGGATCCCGCAGTCATCATCGGTCTCCTGATCGGCGGCCTGATTCCCTATCTTTTCGCCGCGATGGCGATGGAGGCGGTGGGCCGCGCCGCAGGTTCGGTGGTGGAAGAGGTGCGGCGGCAGTTCCGCGAAATCCCGGGCATCATGCAGGGCACCGCGAAACCGGATTATTCGCGCGCGGTGGACATGCTGACGAAGTCGGCGATCAAGGAAATGGTCGTGCCTTCGCTGCTGCCGGTGGTCGTGCCCGTCATCGTCGCCTTCGGCATGAACGCCCTGATGGGTCCGGGTGCCGGCATCCGGGCTCTCGGCGGCGTGCTGATCGGCACCATCGTCACCGGAATTTTCGTCGCGATCTCGATGACCACCGGTGGCGGTGCCTGGGACAACGCCAAGAAGTACATCGAGGACGGCCACCATGGCGGCAAGGGCTCCGAGGCGCACAAGGCCGCCGTCACCGGTGACACCGTGGGCGATCCCTACAAGGACACTGCCGGCCCCGCCGTGAATCCGCTCATCAAGATCATCAACATCGTGGCCCTGCTGCTGGTGCCGCTCCTCTGATAGAAGTCCGGGTCGCGCGCCGCTCGACGATCACCCCCCTCGCCCCGTGAAACGGGGCGAGGGCAGGGGTGAGGGGCATTTCTGGCGCCAGTTATGCAAGCCGAAGGCAACCCGTTCCCCCTTCGGGCACCCTTCGACCAGCTCAGGGCAGGCCCTTCGACCAGCTCAGGACAGGCCCTTCGACCAGCTCAGGACAGGCCCTTCGACCAGCTCAGGACAGGCCTTCTCCCGGTTGCGACGGGAAGAAGGGACAGCTTCGCGCGATGCCTTCGCCCCCTCGCGCCCGCAAAGCGGGATGATCACTAGCACTGGCGGCAATCGTCGCGGACGTTTTACTGGTATGACCTCTCCACGGCCTGCATCCCTGGTGATTTTTCAATGCGCAAGGCTGGTCAGTCTTGAGCGCGTGGCAACCGATCTGGATTAGCGTCGCAAGATGCCAACGACACGTTTGAAGCACATCTGGTGGGCGCTGGGTGCGTTTGGGGTGCTCGTCCTATTGGCGTGGCAACCGAGGCCTGTTCTTGAGCCTGCGCCTCAAGGCAGTATCGGCCTCAACACCAGCGAAGCGCCAGCAGAGCCGCCGAGCCGTGCTGGTACCCGATCGCCGATTCCAGCAGCCGATACAGGCAACACGACCGGCAAGACGGTCACGCGAGATCGACCCACGGTTTCGGAAACGGGATTCCGTGAATTGCTTGCCTTGGCCGAGGCGGGTGACATGGCTGCCGCCAACACGCTGTTCCAGCGCACTCGAGATTGCCGCGACCTGGTCCTGAACGCGGCCGAGCAAGCGGAATACGATCGCTTTCTCGCCTCCCTCGATGATCGCGACTTGGCTTCCACGGAAGCACAGATCATGGCCATCCAGAGAGCTTCGCGCCCGCACTGCGCCAATCTGCCGCGATGGCAAGCAGACCACGAAATGTACGTGACGCTGCTAGCCGCGAGGCTAGGCAACAACGAGGCTCGAGTGCATTACTGGCTGATAGGCGAACCCCGTAGTAGCCAGAATCGTTGGCAACGGGACCGCGAGCGAGCAGCATTCGAGCGAGAGGCCAACGCGTTGCTGGATGCCGCGATTGCCGACGGGTATGGCATGGCGCTATTCCGACGGGCGGAAAGCTACCGTGAGGGCCGTTATGTCACCGCCGACCCGGTTCGCGCCTATGCCTTCAGTTACGCGCAGCGGCGACGGCGCGGGCCATTGTCGCCGGACGGAGTGGCTGAGTTGCGCGAGACATGGGGGAGAGACCTGAGCCCCGAAGCCCTGAGCCGGGCAGAAGCACTCGGCGAGGAAATTTTCCAGCACTGCTGCACACGACGCAGCAAATCGCCCGGAGGATGACGGAGGAACTCTCGACTCACGTGTCTCACGATTGCAATGCCCGCGGGTTTCCCGCCTCTCCCGGATTACCGAGGAACGATTTGCTGCACCGCTGGATGCAGGTCCGACCAGGGGAATCTGACCGACGAATGGGGTCGAAGTGAGCTCACTGCGGCATCTGTTGCAAGGCGGGCGACGCGGTATCTTCAACGCGCGGGAACCTTACAGAACGTGGCGCACAATCACGCGCGGAGGGCCGGCATGGGTTGGCGTGACGGGCAGACCCGCCGCAGACGACAACGTGCGGAGCAAGCTTGGCACCTACGGAATCCCCGCGCCTCCCGCGCCCCGTAGCAGCCGAGCTCGCTCGGCTGAAGCAACTGGCCTATGGCCCGTTCATGCCGGGGTCGCTAGCCTCGGAGGCTGACCCGCGGGAAGCCATCATGTCGAAAATTGCCTTATTGATTGCCGCCGGGCTGATTGCCGCAGGCGCTTTCGCCGAAGAAGCCGTCACGCCCGCGAAGATCGAGGACAAGTCCATGCAGTCCGAAGCCTCGAAGCCGCCAGCGTTGCAGCCCCCGCCGAAGGGCGTCGAGGAAGAGTCTGTCAAGTTCGAATCCTCGTCATCGTCGAGCGCATCGAGCGCGTCGAAGGCGGCCAGCGCCACCACCGATCCCTACCTCTGGCTCGAGGAGGTCGAAGGCGAGAAGCAGCTCGCGTGGGCGCGTGAGCGCAACGCCGCCGCGAAGCAGAAATTCGCCGACAGCGATGCCTTCCGCAAGCTCGAAGGCGAGATGCTGGCAATCCTCGACTCCGACGCCAAGATCCCGATGGTCCAGAAGATCGGCGCGCACTACTACAACTTCTGGCAGGACAAGACGCACGCGCGCGGAATCTGGCGGCGCACCACGCCGTCGGAGTACGCGAAGGCCAGCCCGGCTTGGGAAACGCTGATCGATCTCGATGCGCTGAACGAGGCCGAGGGCGAGAACTGGGTGTGGCACGCCGTGGATTGCCTCAAGCCGGATTCCGCGGACGCGCCGTACGATCGCTGCCTGATCGCGCTCTCGCGCGGTGGCGCCGACGCGGACGTCACCCGTGAGTTCAGCCTCGCAAACAAGAGCTGGGTGAAGGACGGTTTCTTTCGCGAGGAGGCGAAAGGCGCGATGGGCTGGATCGACCGCGACGGCGTGTACGTGTTCACCGATTTCGGCGCGGGCACCATGACCGAATCGGGCTATCCGCGGCTGGTGAAGGAATGGCGCCGCGGCACCCCGATGAGCGAAGCGAAGATCGTGTACGAGGGCACCGCGGACGACATGTACATCGCGGCAGTGCACGACGACACTCGCGGATTCGAGCGTGATTTCGTCGCCCGCACGATTGCTTTCTACAACGACGAGCTGTACCTGCGAGGCCGCGATGGCAAGCTCGCGAAGGTCGACGCACCCAACAGCGCCAACAAGACGGTGCATCGCGACTGGCTGACGCTGCAGTTGCGCGAACCCTACACAGCGGGCGGCAAGACCTATGCGAGCGGCTCACTGCTCATCGCGGATTTCGACGGTTTCATGCAGGGCGCGCGGAACTTCACGGTGCTGTTCGAGCCGAGCGATACCACCTCGCTCCAAGAGTTCGTGTGGACGCGCTCGCACCTGGCCCTGAACGTGCTGGACAACGTCAGGAACCGCCTCGAAGTGGCCTCGCACGGGTCCGATGGCTGGAAGGTCGCGCCGCTGGCGAAAGCCCCCGACGCCGACTCGCTCACCGTCGTCGAGTACGACGACGAGGACGAAAACGTCGAGGCGGTATTCGTTCTGGCCACGGATTTCCTGACGCCGTCGACCCTCGAACTCGTCGAAATCGGCGAGGCGCCGAAGACGCTCAAGACCATGCCGGCGTTCTTCGATTCCTCGAGCCAGGTTGCCGAGCAGCACTTTGCGAAATCGAAGGACGGCACCCGCGTGCCGTACTTCGTCGTGCGGCCAAAGGACATCGAGTACGACGGCAGCAACCCGACGCTGCTCTACGGTTACGGCGGCTTTGAAGTCGCCCTGGCGCCGAATTATTCCGGCAGCGTCGGCAAAGGTTGGCTGGAGAAGGGGGGTGTGTACGTGCTCGCCAACATCCGCGGCGGTGGCGAGTACGGTCCGCGCTGGCACCAGGCGGCGCTCAAGGCCAACCGGGGTCGTGCCTACGAGGATTTCGCCGCGGTCGCGCGCGATCTCGCGGCAAGAAGGATCACCTCACCCGGGCACCTTGGCGCCATGGGCGGCAGCAATGGCGGTTTGCTGACCGGCAACATGCTGACGCAATATCCCGGACTCTTCGGCGCCATGGTGATCCAGGTGCCGCTGCTCGACATGCAGCGGTATCACAAGCTGCTGGCCGGTGCGTCCTGGATGGCGGAATACGGCGACCCGGATAAGCCGGAGGAGTGGGCTTTCATCAAGACCTTCTCGCCCTATCACCTGCTGCGGGAAGACGCGGACTACCCGCCGACGCTCATCACCACCTCGACGCGCGACGACCGCGTGCACCCGGGCCACGCCCGCAAGTTCACCGCCCGCATGCTCGAGATGGACAAGGACGTGACGTACTACGAGAACATCGAAGGCGGCCACGGCGGCGCTGCCGACAACAAGCAGCAGGCTTTCATGTCGGCGCTCGCCTTCACGTTCCTGTGGGAAGAGCTCTCCGATTGAACCCCGGGCGCTGGTAGAACAAAGACCGGCAAGCGGAAGCGAAGGCCATCGAGCCGCAACCCGACGGCCTCCGTCCCGCGTGTTTCTAGACCACGGGCGCCCCGACGGAGCCGACCGCTTTCGGGTTCGGGCCGAAACGATTGGTGCCGGATTCGCTGTCCTTCACGAACCAGATCAGCAGCACGATCGCGCCGATCAGGGGGATGAAAGCGATGAGGATCCACCAGCCACTCTTGCCGATATCGTGCAAGCGCCGCACCCCTACCGCGATCGAGGGAATGATGGTCGCGAGCAGGTACAGGCCATACAGCGGACCGACGCCGCCGTATTCAGGGCTCGCGAGGCCGGTGACGTTGTC
>JBGTIG010000138.1:0-6931 GCA_041745755.1 Lysobacterales bacterium | reverse complement strand
CGTTGCGTCCGCGCCCGCGTGGCGCTATTCGAAACCGCTTGCGAAAAGGTCGCGCGCGACAACCGGCACGTTCGCATTGACGGTTTGCGCGCCTCCGGCGCCCGTCGCGCCCTGATCGCTCAGCACGAGCGTCAGACCCGTCTCGGTCCCGGCGTTGAGGCTTGCCGCGCCCCATCCGGAAACTTGTGGATCCGCGTGCCCATGCTGTTCGGCTTACGCGAAAAAACGGCGGGCCTTGGCCCGCCGTCTTTCGTCTGGTGTCCCGCACGCGCTTCAGGGGGTGGTCAGGTCCTCGAAGCCATCGCCGAAGATGAAGTCGGGTCGCGCATTGACGATCACCGTCGCCGACTCGGTTTCCTGATCCAGGATCGCGCGGATGACCGCCGTGCCGACCACAGTGCCCTCGTACACGTTGAACGCCACGCCGTCTTCGGTGCTGACCGGCGTCATGATCGTGCCCAGGGTGGTGGTGAACGCGATCGGCGTATCCGGCAATGTGCAGATCGACGACACGTCGACACCGTCCGAGTTGCGGCGGAAATCGACCGTGAGGTCCGAGAACTCGAACTGCTCGATGGTCGTCGGGTCGGCTGTGTGCGTCATCACCAGCCATGGCGTTGCGTCCACCGGCGTGCTGGTGCCCGAAATACCATTGCAACCCGTGGTTCCGCCCGGCCCGGCGTTGCATCCCCACCAGTTGTTCTCGGCGTTGACGCCGACCGTGATGTCAGCGTCGAGACCCACGGTATTGCTGGCGATGCGGTTGCACTGCAGCCGGGCTTCGGTGAAATCGGAATTCGTGCAGGAAGGGCCTGCACCACAGTCGAGCAGCACCACGCCGGTGCCCCACCCGGTGATGGTGTTGCTCTCGGCAAGGAACTCGACATCGGCCACGCCGAATCCGGCATCCGCTTCGAGGCCCACGCTCATGGTCGAACCGGCACCGGTGAACGTGTTGTTCCTGAACGTTCCGCTGATGACATCGTTCGGTACGCCGCGACGCGCGCGCAGGTTGGCCGCCTTGCCTTCCGAATACGGCTGCGGCAGGCGGTTGAGTGGTGGATCGTCGAAGATCGCGCCCCAGAAAACGGGCACACCCGTGCCGCTCTGGGATGCGCTGAAGGTATTGCCTTCGTGCGTACCCGATCCGTCGATGTGATACAGCCCGACCTGGTTGTTGGTGAACGTGTTGTTGCGGAGGTCAGCCGACGATTCGAACAGGAACACGCCTGCAGCGACGAAATCGCCCGGCACGTACGAGTGGCCCGTGAAGGTGTTGCCCACCAGCAGGGCGGTGGCACCGAAAGACACCTGGATGCCGTTCTGCCCCGTATCGCCGAGCGGAAGCGGCCCACGGCCGGTCACCGCATTGCCGCTGGCGTTGAGCGTGACGCCGGTGCCATCGGCGATGATCGCGCTCTTGCCGTAATTGGTGAACAGGTTGTCGGTCAGCGTGACGACCGCCTCGCCGGCAGGTGTGGGCAGCGCCTGCACCAGCACCGCCAGATCGCTCTGGCATCCACCGGCGCCGAGGATGATGTTGCGCACCGCGCTGTCGCGGAGCTGGCCCGACGAGTTGCGGAAGTGCAGGCCGAGCAGGCCCGGGGAGCATGCGCTGCCTGCGCCGACGCCATCGAGCGTGAGTGCGCGCACCACGAGTCCGGTCACATCGTCGGCAACGACGATTGCGGCATAGGTGTTCGGCGACGTGGTGCTGGACGAATTCACAACCAGTGTCGTGGGCCGCACGATGGTCGTGTCGCGCCCCTCGCCGGCCACGGTGAGGTTGTCGACGTCGATCACCACCTGCTCGTCGTAGACGCCCGGGGCGATGCGGATGGTCGAGCCCGGCAGCGCGTTGTTCTCGGCCGTCTGGATGGTCGGGAACGCAGCGTCGCAGTCGGGCGCGAACGAGGTCGGCACGCACAGCACGGTGGAGCCGTCGGAGAACACGACCCGCGTGCTAACAGTCTGGCCGTCGAGCGTAGCGGTCGGATCGGCGTTGCCCGCAGTGGCGGAGGTCAGCACCGACCGCGCGGAGCCATTCACCGTCGGCGCCTGCGCCGGGGTGACCGTGCCGAAATTGGTCGCGAAAGAGACCAGCGTCCCATCCGGGAACTGCGTCGCCGACTGCACTTCGACGCCGGTGTTGGTGCGGTTGACATCCGCATCGAGGTTCACCGGAGTGCCGGGCGTCACGATCTGCCCGGTTGCGCGGAGACGCAGCGTCAGCCAGTCGAGCACGTTGACGGTGCCGGTGTAGCTGTCGCACGGCGCGATGTTCGGCCCTGCGTTGCAACCCCACCAGTTGCGCGGAGCCGTGACGTTGCCCGCCCCCGCGCTGTTGTCGATGCCCGTGCCGTTGCCGGCGATGCGATTGAACCCGAAATCGACGCGCGCCACCGTGCTGGCGCCGATTCGCGCGCCGGTACCGTTGCCGGTGATCGTGTTGCCGGTCAGCGACAGCGGCACCGTGGTCGGTCCCGGAGCCACGTTCGAATCCCAGACGAAGCCGATCTGCATGCCAGTGACCGTATTGTTGCGGTACGACACCTGCGTGCTGTCGGAGGAATGCGAAGTGACCAGGAAGCCGAAACGCAGGTTGCCTGCCACCGCTCCCGGCGCCTCGCTGGTGACGCGGTTGTTTCGCACGCGGATGTTGGAGAGATGCGCGTGCGCGTTCTCCCAGATGCCGACCACGTAAGCGGGGCGCGTCGCGTTCGGCGCGCCACGGACGTTGACCTCGTTGTTTTCGATGACGAGGCCCTCGTATATCGCGCCACCGCTGGTGTCCGACTGCATGCCGATGACTGCGGATTCGTCGACCATGTTGCCGGGCGCGCCGCCGTCGAGCTCGAACACATTGCCCGAGATGACTTGTCCGCTGCCGTGGGCGTAATTCAGGCCAACGTTCTGGGGAAACTCGAGCCCGGACGGATTCTGCTGCGGCACGTCGGAAGCGATCACGATGCGGTTGTTGGTCACCTGCACGTTGTCGTAGGAATCGGGCCCGCCACCGTCGAAGTACATGCCGATCGAGAGGTCGAAGTTGCGGATATCGAGATTCGAGAACGACCAACCCTGGTAGTTGCCGCCCACGAGGTAGAACACGCCTTCAAGGTCGATCGTCGGCACGTCGCCCGGTCCCGTGATGACGGCACTGCCGAGGCCGCCGACTGCGGTCACGCGGACGTTGGAACGGCCCGGGGCGGGCAGGATGGAGTAATCGTCGCCGGTGCCCGCGGTTCCGTCCGAACCTAGCGCCCACGCCGCGCGCGCGAAGGTTTCGGCAAAGGAGAAACTGCCATCGAGTTCGACGGTGCTGTTGCCGGGCGTACCCTGCAAGGCGATGTTGAGCCGCGTGTAGTCGTTGTCGGCCGCGCTCGGCGTGGTGCCCGTGCGCGCGGTGGACTGCACGGTCACGACCGCGAGCGGTGCGCTGCCTTCCGCGAACGTGCGCTGCTGGAGCCGGATGCCGGTGCGCCCTTCCAGCGAGGGCGTCGGAAGCCGGAGCGCCGGGCTCGCGGGCTTGAAGCTCGCGGGCGAGACATTGCCGCGGGACGGAGAACCTTCTGCGGGCGCCGTGGCGGCATCCGCGTTGCCCAGCGCCAGCGCCAGTAGTCCGCCGCCCGCGAGAAGCACGGCTCCCGGCAATCCTGGATTGAATGTTTTCATCTTTCTGCCCTTCCCTGAAGACAACATGGAACCGTGCACATTTCGCACAGGACACCCATTACTAGCACAGGCATGCTGTCGCGTGGGAATACTCCACGCGTCATTCATCTGATGTGCATACAGGTGTGCAAAGGCAGGCGCTGATGTGTCTTTGCGACACGCATCGCACGGCGTCGAACGGGCGTTCTATTCGAAGCCGTCAGCGAACACGGCGTCGTCGATGAGGGGCGTGCTGGCACTTCGCGACAGCGCGCCTCCCGATCCGCTATTGCCCTGGTCGTTCAGCGTGGCGGTCAGGATCGTGTTGCCGCCGGCGGTGTAGGTCACCTGATCGGCCGCGAGGAATCCCGCAAGCGTCGCAAGCGTGCCGATCAAAACGACGCTGCCCGTGCCGGAGCCCGTCACCGCGACCCCACCCGACGCCGTCGCGTTCATGCTGCCGATCGGTGCCGACAAGGTCAGTCGCAGCGTTCCCGCGCCAGCGTCGATGTCCGCGATCTGGATGCCGCGCAACGGCAAGGTGCCGGGCACCTGGATGGGAATGCCCGCAGGCAGCGTGACCACGGGCGCATCGTTGACTGCGGCGATGGTCAGCGTGACGGCGTCGGAATCGTTGCCGAAGCCGCCGGTGCCGGTATTGCCGTTGTCGGTGCTGGACACCGTCATTTGGACATTGGCCGTCGCATTCGGCGCCGTGGTGTAGCGCGGACGGTTGGCGCCGGCGAAGCAGGCGTTGATCTGCGCCAGCGAGCCGGTGAAGCGTCGCGACGTGGCGCTGCCGGCGACGCCGACACCGCTACAGGTCAGCGCGTCGACGCTCCCGCCCGGAACGCTCAAGGTCACCTGCAGGAAGCCCGCACCGATGTCGACATCGGCGAACGAGAGGCCCACCAGCGGCGTGGCGACATCCTCGGTGATCGCGATTGACGCCGGTACCGAGTTGACGGGCGCATCGTTGACCGCTGTGACGTTGATCGTGACGGACTCGCTGTCGCCCTGCGCGCCGCCGCTGCCGGTGTTGCCGTTGTCGCTCGCGGTCACGGTCATGTTGACGCTGGCGGTGGCATCAGTCGCCGTCGTGTAGCGCAGGCTGCCGGCGCCGAGGCAGGCGCTGAGATTGCCGAGCGAGCCCGTCAACGTGCGCGCCGCGGCGCTGCCGCCCGAGGTGACGCTCGCGCAACCGGGGTTGTTGAACGTGCCGGCGCCGACGGTGAACGTCAGCGTGAGCATGCCGCTGCCCGCGTCGGGATCGGCTACCGAGACGCCGGTGAGCGACGTCGCCACGTCCTCCGTCACCGTGATCACTGCCGGCGCGGAGATCACCGGTGGCAGGTTCGCCGCGCCGCCCATGAGCGGCCAGCCGATGTCCGCGAACAGGGGCACTGTCAGGTCGACATTGGCGAACAGGCCATTCGACAGCGAGGGTTCCATCAGAAGGTCCGGCCCGCTCGCGGCGGACGACCAGTGCGACACGCTCGAGCCAGGTTGCACCGTCGCGGGCGCGTGCAGGCGCAGTCGCCGCGCCGCGCCGCTGCCGTTGGTGCCGGTGGAACCGGGCTGGAAGGTGGGCAAGGCGGCGGTGACCGCCGCGCCATCCCACACCAGGCTCGGATCGTTGTTGATCGAGTCCGCGCGTTGCGCGTCGGACATCTGGCTCCAGGTGAGATTGAGCGCGCGATCGCGCGTCAGCGCGCTCCACGCGTCCTCCTGTCCCGCAAGCTCGCTGCCCTGTGGACTGCCCGCGCCGCAGCCGGAGGGCGCCACGCACACGAGGCTCAGAAACCCGAGCCCGTGCGCAATCTCGTGCAGTACGACGGGAAACAGCGCGACGCGATTGCCGGGCACCGGGACCGCGGGATTGGTGCCGTACCAGAAGCGCGAGCCGGCGCCGAGGCAACCGGTATCGACACTCGAGTTGAAGCGCGCGGTCAGCTCGTTGCCGGCGGCGTTCTGGTTGACCCCGGTGATCGCCTCCACCTCCGCGACGACGTACCAGGTGGCAGCGCGCGGCCGGCCGCTGAAGTCGGAGTACACATTGGTCGGACCCGCGGAGCCAAGCACCCCGCCGCCCGCGCTGCACGGGGTCAGGGGATCAAAGTTCGCACCGACCTTGATCGTTACGGTGCTCGCGAGCCTCGCCGCCCACTGGTCCGCCGCAGCCTGGAACAGTTGCAGCCGCTGCGCGCCGCGCGTCGTTCCGGTGTTGCCGCCCTCCGGCGAAACCGGGGTGGTGTCATTGAAACCTTCATTCGCGCCATCGAGATTGACGATGGTGATGCTCGCGGCCTGCGCATCCATCGCCACACACGCGAGCGCCGCGCAGAACGCCCCCTTGTGCAGATGCGCGCGCCACGACGACCGACTCATCTTGGAGAGTCATCCGCGTACGCGGCCGCGTCCGTATCGGCGTGGGCGTCGGAATGCGTCGTGCCGCTGGCCTCGTTTCCGTGCCCCTTGCACCAGATCGCGGCCACGCCGTTCGGCTCGATGCGCGCGAAGCTCGCCATGTCGAACTGGCCATCGAGTTCCGCGCGCAGCACACCGCCCTCGAGGCGTTCGACGCGAATCCGCGTGAAGTCCTGCGGCCCGATCGCCGGGCGTTCGGTGTCGCGCTCCTCTGGCGCGTCGTCATGCAGCGGCGAAGGCTCGATCAGTTCCCCGGTGAAGGGATCGATGGCCGCCCGCACGCCGGCCGAGGCCGCGGGCGCCGTCCGGGTGTCGGCCGATGCTTCCGCCCGGGATCGGGGCGGGGCGGCATCGGCAAGTTCTCGACCCGTGGCCTCCTGCTCCCGGGCGTCGCCCGCTGAAACGGCGAAGGCCGCGGAGACCGCCACGAAGGAAACCAGGAGTCTCAAAGAGCGCATCACCGCGTTGCACCATTCGGCATCGGACCGAACAAGATATCGTCGAGGTGGCAAGTGCGCCTGCGCGCGCATCCCAACCGGCTGCGGTGGCGGGGCGAGCGGTCGGTTCGGCGGGGCGGCGGGGGCCTTCCCGTGCTGCGCGTCACAGCCTGCCGTTAGACTCAAGGGCTCGCGTCGAGCAAGGGTCAGGTGCGGCCATGAACGATCAGTCCCCTGGGGATGACACTCGGGCTCCCGCGTCCGGGGCGACGGCCGATGTCGATCCGGTCGAGACTCGCGAGTGGATCGAATCGCTGCAGGCGATCATCGCCCGCGACGGCACCGGTCGCGCGCAGTACCTGCTCGAGCGGCTGGTCGACGAAACCCGGCGTGCAGGCGGCAACCTGCCGTTT
>JBGTIG010000137.1:0-3629 GCA_041745755.1 Lysobacterales bacterium | reverse complement strand
CATCGGTTCCGTGACATTCAACCTCGAAGTGATCGGAGCGGGCGAAGGCGACTCGCTCCGCGCCGTCAGCGGCAATGGACAGACGGGTGCCTCCGGCACCTTGAGCCAACCGCTGGTCGTGGAGCTGCTGCGCGGAGGGTCACCCAGCAGCGGCGAGACGATCAACTGGTTCGTGCGCAGCGGCGACGCCCAGGTGGAGAATTTCGCGACGACCACGGGTCCTGACGGTCGTTCCAGCAATCGCATCACTTTCGGCAATACCGAGGGTCCTATCGTGATCGAGGCGCGCACCGGCGACGGACTGCTGTCGGTGCAGTTCAACCTCAATACCTCCAACTCGGCGTTGCAGATACGGCTCGTGAGCGGCGGTGGACAGGCCGGTGGCGTCAACGCCCCGTTCGCGCAGCCGCTGGTCTTCGAGGTCGCCAATGGATTCGGAGTGGTGCAATCCGGAGTCGTGGTGACCTTCGCGGTGGCGCAGGGCTCGGCCGTTCTCAACGCGGCCTCCGCCACGACCGATGCCTCGGGGCGGGTCAGCGTCACCGGCATTTTTGGGCCGAACGCCGGTCCGGTCAGAATCAGTGCAACCATCGGCAGCGGCGGACCGACTCCGCAAAGTGCCTTCGCAGATCTCACTTCATTCACCCCGGGGCTCCGGATCGTCAGCGGAGACAACCAGACGGCGGCCCCAGGTACCACGCTGCCGGCACCGCTCGTGGTCGAGGCGACTCAGCCTCCCGGTGCGGGCGGCAAGGTCGGGGGCATCGTGCTCCGCTGGACGGTGATCGAGGGCGGCGGCAGCGTTGCCAGCGCGACCACCACGACCGACGCTGCGGGACGCGCCAGTAATACCTTCACCCTCGGGCCGCAGCCCGGCACCCATCGCGTGCGCGTGGATGCGGACGGTGGCGGTTCGGTGACGTTCGTTGCGACCGCCTCGACGCCTCCGCCGACCTCCACGGCGCGTCTCGAGATCGTGTCGGGCAACAATCAGGACCTCGCCACCAACACCGACTCGGCACCGCTGGTCGTGCGCGTGGTGGACGCGACCACGGGCGCACCGCTCGGCAATGTCTGCGTCAACTTCAGCTCACCGACGCCCGGCGTGTCGGTGGCCCTCGCGCAAAGTGCCAGCACTTCCGCCGGCCTTGCCCAGACCACGGCGAGATTGAACGACATCGGTCCTGCGATCGTCGCCGCGCTGATTTGCGGCAGCGGCACCGGGCAGGTCAACTTTGCGCTCAACGGTGCCATCGAGAATACGCTCGGACTCGAACCTGGAGACCGTGCGTTCCCCATCTCGCAGGCGTTCGACCGGGCCTGCCCGTCGCTGCGGGATCTGCAGGCGGGCGGCACTGCCCTGAATCCCGGCCAGGCGGACCTCCTCGCCCGTTGCGAGGATTTCGAGTTCGCCGCGGGCAACGACCCCGACGGCGTAATCGACGCCCTCGAACAGTTGTTGACCGACAACGCCGACGCGCAGAACATCGCTGCGCTGACCATCGCTGCGGCGCAGTTCGACAACCTCAAGGCGCGCATCGCGGCGCTTCGAAGCGGCACCAATGGGGCGAGCTTCGGCGGACTCGCGCTCCAGGGCAGCAACGGTTCGGTGCCGTTGTCGTTCGCGCCCACCGCGCTGAACGCGACGGAGGACCCGGCGACGGAGGTGGGAAGCGGGTTCGATCGCTGGGGATTCTTTGCCACCGGCACCCTCGGCGACGGCGACCGAGATGCGGACGGCGACAACGCGGGTTTCGACTTCGAGACGCGCGGAATAACCGCCGGCGTCGATTACCGCTACAGCGACTCGCTGATCTTCGGTGCCGCGATCGGATACGCGAACAGCGACACCGATATCAGCGGCGGAGGCGGAGAACTGGAGGCCAAGGGCTTCAGCATCTCGGGATATACGACGTTCTACCAGGGCGATTCCTGGTACGCGGACGGCGTGCTGACCTACGGCAGCAACAGCTACGACATTTCGCGTGCCGTCCAGTTCACGCTGCAGTCGCCGGGAGGATCGACGACCACGGTCGATCAGGTCAACAGTGCGTCACCTGACGGTTCGCAGTTCAGCGCCGCATTCACCGCTGGTCGGGACTTCCAGCGCGGCGCGTGGAGTCTCGGTCCGTTCCTCCGCTGGCAGTTCACGTCGGTCGATTTCGACTCTTTCACCGAGACGGTTTCCACTCCGGGCGCGCCGGGCGTCGGTCTCGCGGTGACCGTCGACGAACGCGAAGTCGAGTCCGTCCAGGCCGTCCTCGGCGGCAAGGCCAGCTACGCGATGAGCACCACGTGGGGCATCCTGATTCCGCATTTCCAGCTCGAGTACGTGCACGAATTCAAGGACGATCCGGATGCGCTGACGTCACGACTGGTTTTCGATCCCACGAATACCGTGATCTCGGTCTCGGGACGCGACGTGGACCAGAGCTTCCTCAATCTGGGGCTGGGCGTGTCGGCGATCTTCGCCAATGGCAGGTCGGCTTTCCTGTATTACGAGAAGCTGCTCGGACAGGAGGACACGAGCAAGGACAGCCTCGCCATCGGCATCCGCATAGAGTTCTGAGTTCCGGCCCCGGCACCGAATTCTTGAACCTCGTGCGGGAGGTTGGCGGGCCAGGGGGCCCGGGGTCGGGCGGTGAATCGCCGCCGGACGGTCCGGGCTTCGCAACAGGTCATCGGCGCGGTACGCTGCGCCGATGACGATCGAGTTCGGTCACTACAGTCACGTTGGGCTGCGTCGCGAGCACAACGAGGATACCTATCATGCCGACGCCGACGCCGGGCTCTGGCTCGTCGCCGATGGCATGGGCGGACACGAGAATGGCGAGATAGCGAGCGCCATCGCGCGGGACGTGATCGTGCGGGAAATCGCCAAGGGCTCGAGTCTGTCCGACGCGATACGCCAGGCCGACGAGGAGATCATTCGTCACTCCCGCAAGCGGGCGCAGGCCTTGCCGATGGGCACGACGATCGCCGCCCTGCGGTTGCGCGGAGACGATTACGAAGTGGGCTGGGTGGGCGATTCCAGGGCGTACCTGTGGAATGGCAGTTTCCGGCAGATCTCGCAGGATCATTCCTACGTTCGGGAACTGGTGGAGCAAGGCGCGATCAGCGCCGAGCAGGCGCGTACCCACCCTCATCGAAACGTCGTTACCCAGGCGCTCGGCGTCACCGACCCGGCTTCGCTTCGTGTCGAGACCGTTTCCGGCCGGCTCGAATCCGGATGGCAGATCCTGCTCTGCAGCGACGGCCTCACCGAGGAAGTCGGGGACGAGGAAATCGAGAAGGTAATGGCCCGCAAGGATTTTTCCGCGCAGGAAGCGGTCGATCACCTGATCGTGGCGGCACTCGATGGCGGAGGCTCCGACAACGTCACCGTGATCCTGCTGCGTCGAACCTAGGAAACCCTGGACCGGTTCAAACGCTCCGCGGTGAAGCGATGCGCTGCCGGGAGTCGTTCGCGCAGGTGATTGATTCGCGCGGGCCGGGTACCGACGAGCACAGAACGCGCGCGCTGACGAGTCCAGCAGGGACTTGATCGGACCTTGCCCCGGTCAGAAGCCGCCCGCTCGCTTGGAGTCGTCGAGCAGCCTGCGAAGCTCCGCGTTCTCGGGCTGCGCCTT
>JBGTIG010000136.1:0-16074 GCA_041745755.1 Lysobacterales bacterium | reverse complement strand
GCGCGAGTTCCGCTGACCAGCCCAGATAGATCTGGCAGGGAATGGCCAGCGCGATCAGCCAGTGTAGAACTCGCGCAGGCAGACGATAGCGTTCGCTACCTTGCATCGAGGTTACGGCAGGTCCGAATGCGGATAGCCAGGAATGTTCAATCCCAGCACAATGTCTCTTCTCACGAGCCAAGTGCCGTTGCTTTCTGTGGGTACAGTGACCCCACTTCCCCCGCGACCCTGTGACAGCTCACGCACCTGCTGGGCCGTCAGCTTGGGATCATCCCGAAACAAGACGTCGTCGATGTAGTAGGTCGCGCGGCCCGGCTCGATCGCATGCATATGGATGTGTTCGGGAGTGTCACGACCGGGGTATCTGCCGGGGCGGATCGTGTCGAACCGATATCGGCCTTTTGTATCCGTTCGCGCCCAGCCGCGCAGGCGTCCATGCCGTGTCCTGCTGCCACCGAGGGGCGCGACTGGTGGCGGATACCTGCCACCCTTGTCCGTGTGGTACGCGTAGACAATGACACCAGACTGCGGATGCCCGCGCCGGTCTGTGACCTTGCCCCAGAGCCTCAGTGGTTCGCCCGGCTCGTTGATTGGGGCGATCCTCGCGTGGCTTGAGAGTTTGCTGGGCAGGCCGTCGAATACCACCTCGCAGCCGTCGCACGGAAGGCCGACGACCGGTTCTCGGTCTGCTGCCGTTGCGCGAACAATCGGCAGCAGGAAGGCGCTCAGCAGTCCGAGCAAGGTTTGGCGGCGTTTCATGTCTGAAATTCCGATGGAGATTCAATCAAGAGTTACAAAGGACCCCAACTGTTAACGAGCCAAGGCACGTCGGACCATGATTGGTTCCGCCCCTGGCGAGTCTCTGGCGCCATCTGCATGCCGGGCGCATCGTGCTTTGCCTCCGGCTGGTTAACACTTCGACTTGTGGCTGTCTCTTTGTTGAATACCCCCTGACCAATGATGAGCCCGGCGCGAGCAACCCCCTGATGACGGACATGCATGTCGCGCACTGCGTCGGACAAGCGCGACGCGGCTCGCAACGGGCCTTTGCTGCGCTTTATCGGCGGTTCTCTCCACTCGTTCACGCGATCCAGCTCAGCCGCTTTCCTCCTGCGATCGCCGACGAGCTGACACAGGAATGCTTCGCCAACGCCTTTATGCGCTTGGATCAACTCCAAGACGACGCAAAGTTTGGGGGATGGATCGCCGCTATTGCGCGTCGCATGCGTCCCGTAACAGGGGTTGCGACCACCACGGATCGAAACCTGGATGACTTCAACAACGATGGAGCGAAACCGGAAGACGCAGCTGAGGCCGCCCGGATCTTTCGCGCCATCGCTGGTCTGCCAGAGGCTTATCGGGAAACGCTGATGCTGCGCCTGGCCGAAGGCATGAGCGGCCAGGAGATTGCCGTGCTGACCGGGCTCACCCCGCAGTCCGTGCGCGTCAACCTCCATCGGGGCATGGCCAAACTGCGTGATGCGCTTGGGTTAATGCCCGCGCAGAGCGCAAGGGAGATCGAGCATGAATGAGCACAGCGATCCCCTCTGGAACCCGCAGGCGAGTGCAGACGATGACCTGGCCCGGATACAGCGCCTGCTGGCGCCCTATGGAGTCCGGGCGCGTGGGTTGGAGATGCCGGAAACGCCACGAATTCAGCGCCGACGCAGTAGCGCGATGCCATGGGCAATCGCCGCGGCGGTCGCGCTGCTGCTTTTAGGGGCGGGTTACCAGTATCGGTTGGCTTGGACACCCGGTCGCAGCTGGGTTGCAGTCCGCCACGCGCCCAGTGCGAGCGATGGGCTGACTCGGCTTTCGCCGGGCCAGTCGCTGGCCACGGCGTCCAAAGAGTCGGCCACGATTACGGTGGCCCGGATTGGAAGCATTGCCCTGTCGCCGGACTCGCGCCTGCGTCTTGTGCAGACTGAAGCAGGAACACATCGCGTGGTGTTGGAACAGGGGCACATGCGCGCCCGCATCTGGGCGCCGCCTGGTTACTTCAGCGTGCGTGCCGATGCCGCAGAAGTCATCGATCTGGGGTGTGACTTCGACTTGTGGAAGCGTCCAGATGGCTCAGGCCGAATATTCGTGCGCAGCGGCTGGGTGAGCTACCGGGCGGGCACGGACGATATCCTGGTGCCCGAGCACTACGGACTGAACTTCGTGGGCGCGAACGCCCAGACGCCCACGCGCTCAGATGCGTCCATCGCGTTCACAGAGGCCATCGGGGCGCTGGAGCGAGCCGTGGGCACGGATGGTGCACGCTCACCGTCCGTGCAAACCGCGGCGGCGGCTGTTGCTCATGCGGCGCGCGATGTGGATGGATTTTCGTTACTGAGCCTGTTGTCGAGATCGCCCGCTCTGGCAAACACTGAACTTTATCCACGCTTGGGCGTGGCACTCGGGGTGGACGCCAAGGATCCAATCCACCGGCTCGCTTGGGAAGCCGGAAACCAGGAAGCCATTGACGCTTGGTGGAAGAAGATGCCGAGCCAACCGAAGCGGTGGTGGGGCAATTGGTTGGACGTATTGGGTTGATGCGGGGTCACTAGTGCAGCGGCAATTACCGAAGCGCTGATCTGGACCACTGCGGGGGTTTTCGGGCGCTCCGTCGACGTCCCCCCTATTTTGAGTAGCACGTCCCTTTGGAGTCCAATCCCCCCCGAGCAAGGAGATTGGACGTGAAGAAGCGATTTTCTGAAGAGCAGATCATTGGCTTTCTGCGTGAAGCGGAAGCGGGTGTAGCGGTCAAGGAGTTGTGTCGCCGACACGGTTTCAGTGACGCGTCGTTTTACCTGTTGCGCAACAAGTTCGCGGGCATGGGCGTGTCCGACGCCAAGCGGCTGCGCGAACTCGAGACTGCCTCAACGAGCACTGGTTCACTAGCCTGTTGCAAGCGCGGACGCTCATCGAAACCTGGCGGCGCGAATACAACGACGAAAGACCCAAGAAGGCACTCGGCGGATTAACGCCATCGGACTATGCGAAGCACCTGGCGGCAGATTCCCGTTGAGTTGACCGTCAGTTCCGTATTGCGCTCACCAACGCGCTGTTGTTGATCGCATCTCCAGCTGATGGGTCCAGAGCTACGTCAAAAGCGTCCACGATCTGCGTCTGCAATCATTTCCTGCAGCGCGCACGGCGAGTTGCCCTTGAGTCCCAGGAGCAGAGCAAACATGCGATCAGTCCCTGGAATAGTGAAAGACGTCTTCCAGCGGCAGGCCAAACACGACAGCGATGCGGAACGCTGCTTCGAGTGACGGTGAATATTTTCCCTGCTCGATCGCATTCACGGTCTGCCGGGTGACTCCGATGCGTTCCGCCAACTGCTGTTGCGTCATCTCGCCGTGCTCGAATCGAAGTCGGCGGATGTCGTTGCGGATCGTGCCCATCTAGCCGCCACGCCGGTACTGGATGATCTGGCAGCCTGAGCGGAGGATTTCGGCGGCGACCAGCAGGAACAGCAACGAGTTTGTGCCAAAAATGATCGGCGGATCGAACGCGCCGAAGAAGCATGCGAAAGCGACGCTGGAGGCAAGGCCGGCGTAGGCGACGCGCGTGGCCTTAAGGTCGATGAGTTCTTCGCGCTCGTCGCGTGGTGTCATCTCTTTCCTGGGCGTCATGGCGCTGACCGCGACGACAAGCACCATCTGCACGACAACCAGGGCCACGATGGCCCCGAGCAAGCCGTCGACGTATCCATCGGGGTTCGACGGCGCGGCATGCAGGACCGACCAGAAGTAGAAGGCATATATCCCAGCCGTCGACACCAGCGAAATCCAAGCGGTTTTTTCGCGAAAAGACACGGGCAACTCCTTGAATGTTAAGTAACAGCGACAGTATGTATGAAAAAGCATACTCGATGTCAAGATATACTGACATCATGGCCCAACAGCGCGACGCGGCGCCGGGATGCCTTCCGGCAAATGCCGTCCAGGCGCACCCGGTTAGAAGGCGACTCCGCTACTGAAAGCAGGGGGCGTCGCCGTGTTCGAGGCCAGAAAATCGATCTGGCGGCATGCGCGAGATGCGCTGCAGCGTCGATTGTCGGATAGCCTGCTTCTTCGCGCGGCGGCTCACCTTGGGAAATTTGGTCAGGTGGCTGTGCAGCGGAAGCAGGGGAGGTCACTTCCACCAAGTCGCCGGTCAAGGCTCGGTTTTCGTCGGGCGGCTCTCCACGGCGTGGTAGACGTGTGAGGAGTGGAGTGGAGGCACGTCTTCCTTCGTCCAGCCCCAGACCGACTCCGAGGACTTCGAGAGCCGCAATCGCAGTGTCGAGCCCAACGCTGCGCAGGCCTCGTTCCAGTATTCCAAGCTTGAACCGGTTCACGCCCGCATGAGCTGCGAGTTCAGTTTGGGACCAGCCTGCCGAAATCCTGAGACTACGGACAGTGGCTCCCAATCCTCGCCGGCGAGCTAGAACGATCCTAGGAAACAATAGCGTGAGTCCGGAAACGCAAGTCTATTTCTCGACCGAACTCACAGAGTTGTTTCTCGAAAACTCACGCCGTTGTTTCGGAGCGCTGTTGGCCCCGCATTTGATTTCCCCCCAATAAGCGCCCCAGAAGCGGCCGAACGGCAGACCAGCCTGGTAGAAATAGGGGAAAATCAGCAGTTGTACGCAGCAGCAGAAAGGCCTATAAAGGCAGCGCCAAACCGTGGAGATTCCCCGTGGGGTGACCGCGCGCCCTAGGCCTAGTCCCGTAAAGCTGACGCTGGATCAGCGTCGCGCGCTCCCTATTTGCGAGTTCTATAGCGCCCGAATGGGCCGCGCGGTCATGATCCCCAGCGCTGCCTACTGGTTTGGGCTTTGGCTTGAGTGGTCGCCACGCGTTTCGAACTACGTAGAGCTGCCGGCGAACCCCGGGACGCCGGATTCCTGGTTGGCCAACTTTTGGGTGGAGTGCGGCGGCGACGAGTTCCTGATCGACGTCGAATTCGGGGAGCAGCTCCCTAGCACCAAGCTCGCCGTCGATCCTTGGACCTTGCAGTCGGACGGGTTCGAATCGGCTACGAGCGATACGAATGCGAAGATCACCGCTCGGTGGCTATGGGCTCGGAGAACGATCCTGCTCCACCTGGAGCAAGCGCACCCATTTGCCGTTGCAGCCCAGTTACAGGGCGGCTTGAAAGCGCAGTGCAACCGCGTGTTATCGGACATCTCTGAACTAGGCGAGAACCTTATCGGGTTGTGCGGACGCTCTGATGCATCGGCCTACACAACGCAGTGTGCCGCGTTTCACCTCGTGAGGACGGGCAAGCTGGCGATCGATTGGCGATCTGAGCTTTCGTCCAACACACGCTTCCAAAAGGTCGGCGATGCACCGCAAGGTTGATCAGCTATTTTCGTCTTCCTGGCGAGATACCTCCTGCTGGCCGAAACCGGCTGCAAAAGAGGTAAAGGACGAATTCAAGGAGGTTTACGACGGCCGAAAACGCGCCGTCGAGCAATACATGCGCGGAGACAGTCTCAAGAACATCAAGGACGCGGAGGGAATCGCTGCAGGCGAACTGTACGGGATGCTGCTCGCGTGCGCCGAACGGGTAGCCAACGATCAGATCGCCGGTTTCCGCGCACTAATACCGTACAGGCGGCGCAAGCGCTATGAGCGGTCGAGCCCTGCCAACGCCGACGCCTTAGCGGCTGGTCGAGGATCGGGCGGTTTGTTCACGCAACTGCTTTGCCAGCACGTGGAGCTCCAATCGTTCCTGATCGACCAGGCTAAACCCTACGCCAAGGGTGACCCGAAGCGGCGGATACCGATCGGGAAAGAGCACGGCCGCTTTCTGAATAAGCTGGCGAAGATTCTCGGGGGAACGAAGAGCTATCCCTTTACGTTGCAGAATCGGGGCCGCGAGGGCTTTCGAAAAGCGCTCCACGCAGAGATCCAACGGTTGCGTGGTCTGGGGCGCGGCAGCTTGCGCACGTCCATCGAGCGCGCATTCCGACCGGAGATCGATGCTCCATTTCGGAGGGTACAGATCGATGCCCACAAGTTAGATGGGTTCATCCGCGTGCGCTTCATCGGCCGCAAGCGCCGCAGCAAAACGCGCGCCTTGCGTCCATGGCTGGTTGCCGCTGTTGATGTCGACTCAGGCGCCTGTCTGGGTTGGACGCTCTCGGTGGAGAAGGAGGTCTCGCACCTGGACTTACTGCGCTGTCTGTTCGCCGTGATGAATCCTTGGAAGCGACGTACCCAGTTCGAAGTCGAGAACCTGATGAATGCATACGAGGCCGGGGCTGGAATGCCGTCGATTCTTTCAACCTGCGCTGCTCGTTACCCCGACACGATTAGCCTTGACAACGCGCTGGCACACCATGCCGACCGAATTCGCGAAGTCGTGCTTAAGCGGCTACACGCTACCTTGGTATTGGGTTTACCCGGCGAACCGCGCACGCGCGCAGAAATCGAGCAGCTGTTCAATACGCTCACGCATCGCAATGTCCAACACCTGGTTGGAGGCGTCCGCCCAAACATTTCCGATCGCGAACGGGCGAGCGCGATGAAGGCGGTGGAGGAAGGTGGAATGACGATCGACCAGATGGAGGAATATCTTGATGTGGTGATCTGCAACTACAACGCCCATCCGGCATCGGCCCACTACGGCAAGTCCCCCCTGCAGGTTCTGCGAGAGGAGCCAGAGCACACATTGATACGGGCCGACAACTCGGCCACCGCCAATTGGCGCCAACTACTCAAGATCGAATTGACCGTTTCAGTGAAGGGCAGTGGCGGTCACGCCCCCCACATCAACTACCTAAAGGCCGACTACAGCAACAACGTGTTGCGAGCTGCCGACTTCCTGGTGGGCAAGGACGTCGTCATTACCGTCGACCTTACAGACTTGCGTACCGTCGAAGCCAAAGTCCTGGGTGGAATTGACTTGGGAACCCTGTGGGCCAAGGGTCATTGGGCGAGCTTCGTTCACGATGAACGATTGCGCAAGCGCCTCAATCGAGAAATCGAAGACGGGTATTTTCATTGGGTGGAGGGCGAAGACCCTGAAGAGATCGTGGCCAACTTCCTCCGCCGCACGCGTCACTCGGCTGCAGCACAGCCAGAAAAGTCCAAGCCGGCTGCGCCGCCGAGGCGTTCTGAGCACGCAGTGGGAGCGCCTCGACTGATCGCTGACATGGCTAAGACGACCGACTTGGATATCGAGGCGATCCTCGGCGCGAAGCTCAAGGGCTGATGCCATGGCTGCTCCGCATCCCTTCTTGCGAAACGACTACTTGGTGCTGACCAAGCCGATCGATCGCGTCATGAAGAGCGTCGTCGCATGGATCCGGTTAAATGTGTCGGGTGCGATCATTTACGGGCAACGCCGTCTAGGTAAGTCCCACTTCGCAGAGTTCGCCAAACTCTATCTGGCTGACCTGTTGGGCTACAAGATCGCGGTCGTATTGCATTGCACGCGCTTCCACGAGGTGTATCGCGAAGGCGATTTTCTCGATGAATTGCTCACGACGCTGAAGGAGCGGGCTCCTGGGCGCGCGAGCAAGGACAAGAAGATTGAGCTGATTGTTAATCGGCTTTTGGTGTTGGCCCGCCGCTGTCCCTACAAAAAAGTGGTCTTGCTGCTCGACGATGCACAGCGCTGTCAGAATCTGCACTTCGAACTCTTGATGACAATCCAGAATTTGCTCTATCAGCAATATCGCGTCATGTTGTTTACTCTGATGATTGGGCAGCCGCAGCTTAAGATCAAGCGCGATTTGTTGATCGCCGCGGGAGAAAAGCAGATCACCGCGCGGATGATGGCCGATGAGGTCCAGTTCGTCGGGCAGCGTTCCGCCGAGGAAGTCAGTTTTGCGCTCGATCGCATCGACAGGCACTGCTTCTATCCGGCGCGAAGTGGAAAAACTTTCACTCAAGCCTTGGCTCCCGTTGCGTGGGAGACGGGTTGGCGTCTCGCCAGGGAGGCAGAGCCGTTATGGGGTAAGTACACCGCGCGCCGCGAGGAGATGAGGATCTCGCCGGTCGAAGAGATGTCGATGGAGGCCCTGACCCGCATGGCCGCCTACATTTTCCAAACATACGCAAATGTTGAAGGCTTCACTGGACTCACGACGGAGCAGATTGCCGATGTGGTCGAGAGCGCGGGAATGTTGCAGTTGGAAGCGCTAGGCAATACCGACAATGAAGGCGGTGAGGAAGATTCCGCCGCTGCCTGACAATTTGCAACGAACTGCTGCCGGAGGCGTTCACTCTGATCGCCCATGCGCTTCCAAACCCAGTTGCGCAGAACTTGCCCACGGCTTCCAGGAATCGGAACTGGAACTCCGCGCCCACTAACGCCTACTCGGCAAGTTCGGATAGTGCCTGTTCAATCTCTACGGCATTCATGCAACGGCGGTTTCCCGATCAAGACGTGACCCGAACGGGCCGTTGGACTACCGATTCTCCCACGGCGACGAAGGAGCCGCAGTTCTCGTGAAGCCGTGCGAGTCCTTAGTAGCTGGCGATTTCAACGCCCGCTGCGCCGAGCAAGTTGCGGAGCAGCACCATGTCGTAGTCGAGCACCGCGGTGAGCAATTCCACCCTAATCGATTGCAGTTCGGTGCGACTCTTGAGTGCATGGTCGAGGGCGATCAATCTGTTCATCCGATCATCGCGGTTTCGTGTCACAGCAAACGGATAGAGCCCCCTGGCGCCCGCACATATTGGGAGGCCTAGGTAGCTGGCCGATTGCTCTTCGCTCAATCCTAGTGACCCTTCCGCTTGCGCATACTGCTCGACCAACGCGTATAGCATCGCGTGCAAGATCGGCTCACTAGGGGAAAGGTCTACGGTAGACGGCACATAAGTCCCTTCACCGTCGGGCACATCGGCGGCTGCCACTTCAGTGATCATCACTTCAGTTATGGCCTCCACTGCCGCGACGTCTCCGGCATCCGGACCGAACTTGGGTGGCCAAGTTAGCGGGTGGCGTCGTTCGCCAAGAATGTGTCCGCGAGAGCTCGCTCGAATCAGCCAGTCGCACGGTTCCTCTTCGTGTTCGGGCAGGAATGCCTCGTAGAGCACTTCGCCCTCGCGGAATTCACTCCACTTAATCATCTTTCAACCTGTCGCTCTGGATGGACACGCTGTCGAGTAAAGGGGCGCCAACCCGTGTCTCTACGCACCGCTGCGAGGGACGGGATCCGTGACTGACGCACCACCGGTTCTCTTCCTTGCATCAAACGCCTCGATGTGCGCAGACAGGAAGTCGTGCATAGCGCCGCGATACTTAAGCACGTCGGAGGTCAGCGTTACACCCAAGGTACGCGAGATTGCCATGGCGAAGGTCACCTGAGCGTCGGAAGGCGGCCTCAGGTTGTAATCCGCCATGGAGGGGAGAGAAGATGCGAGTGCCGCGCTCAACCACCGTGCGAACAAATCCAGACCGCCGCTTTCCACGCATCGCGTCATCTGTCGACAAAGCAAATCGTGATCCGTTTCGGAAAAAGCGACTTCGGCCGCCGCTCCGGTTTCGAGATCCATTACATGGAGTTGAAATGACTTCACTGGTTTGTCTCTAAGACTTCAAGAGAAGGCACTTCGGTCCAGTAGCGAAAACCCATTGGAAACGCCGCCAAGAAAGCCCGCAGCAGGAGCGGCTGTCGCCATACACCACTCGGAATCCAGTCTGACGACTGTGGCCGATGTCGGCGTAGCCACCGAGCCTGGCGTCGGATCTCCGCTGTAATCGCGTCCACGCACTGTGTCGCTTCGCCCTTGGTGCGAAGAAAGGCTGCGGCGCCTTCCTTGAGACCAGACCACGACAGTGCTCGACGCTGCGCTAGACAAAGATCTGCGAGCTCCGATTCCGTTCGATCCACCAAACTCCGTGCCCAAGTCGATTCCATCCGGTGTCTACGAAGCAGATGGGCGATGTAACTTTCAAGTTCGGCATCCGCCAAGCGCTGCCAGAGCCAGAGAGCGTCAGCCGCAGCGCCGTCGGAAACGCGCCGCTGTATTGCCTGAGCCACGCACCGTTGCAGGACGCCGGGCTCAAGGGGGTCGGCGAGGTATGCCCATGCGATCGGATCGTAGAGGGCTCGCGCCTGCCCCCAGATCAACCCCCTAGGCGGGGCTTCCAATAGCTGCAGGATGTGAGCCCGTCTCAGCCTTCCGGCGAGTTCGAAAGTGAGTCTCAACGTGGGCGAAATGGGTGCGGGGACGTCTTGAGAGGACTCGAATGAGGAAAGCGCCGCCAAGTCGACGAGCGGAAGTGCGCCGATGCGGTCAGCTAGAGAACCTTCGTGCCGGGCTCTGAGGGTCGGTTGGGCGGCGTCATGGGGCAACCGACTTCGCAGGTGGCCTGAGGAGGCTTGAGCGTAGCAGTCGCAGCTCAGACTGGCTACATGCTTTTCATGTAACCCGATTGTCGGATTTAGTGTGCGTGTCGCCCCCAAATACGGCGACGACCTTGGCCAAGACCATCCACCAAGCTGCGTACCGGCAGCTTGTCGACTTCCTCCGTGAACGGCGCGAGCTCTTGGGAGTGTCCCAAGGCGCTCTGGCTCGTGAGCTTGGCTGGAGCCAGCAGAAGGTCTCATACATCGAAACGGGTGCGCGACGCATGGACGTGCTGGAGTTCATATCGTTAGCTAGAGCGCTAGGTGTCGGCCCCGTGGCCGCCTTTCGTCGCGCAGCGAAGACTACGTCTGCTAAGGCCCGACGGTAGCTCAGCGGATTTGGCAACAGCGGCGGGGCTACCTGCACCCAGATCCATGAATACGCCCAGGTTTGCACGCCTAAAGAATCCGAGCACCGAGCGGAATGCTCAGCCCCATCCACGGAATCCGTTGCAGCGCCGACGTCCCCCCTATTTTCTTGATCGGTTCGGAAGTCGATGTTGGCGATCGTGTTGTTGCATCGCCGGGTGGTCATGGCGATTAGGGGACCTTATCGTGGGTAGGGAAGGGCCGCTTTCGACCTATTCTTTTAAAAAACGTGGTTCTTCCGCGCGGACAATTTCTGGTGGCTGCGAGAGTCGCATGCTTTCCGTCCGGCGGTCTCCAAAAGACTCAGAATTGCACTCTCGAAGCCGCAATTCAGCAATAGCGCACGCGACTTTCCCAGGCGAGTAATTTTTCAACGGAATAGGCCGGAAGCGGACCGCTCAGCAAATTTGTGGAGGTCAGCTATGAGCCAGACACTTCCGGAGCGAGAAGCCGTC
This sequence comes from Lysobacterales bacterium, assembly GCA_041745755.1. GTDB lineage: Bacteria > Pseudomonadota > Gammaproteobacteria > Xanthomonadales > Ahniellaceae > JBBQNY01. Next base: position 4,908 of record JBGTIG010000136.1, on the reverse strand, counting down.
TGGGCCCGGGCCCTTGGGATGCGCCAATATCCCGCGGGTTGTACAGCCGGCATCGATCGATCGACAGGCATCCACAGCCGATGCATCCGTCGAGCGTATCCCGCAGCCGCGTGAGCTGACAGATCCTTTCAGTCAAATCGGCGTGCCATCGCGACGATAGCTCTTTCCAATCCGATCGCGTTGGGGTCCGTTTCAAAGGCAGAGTGCCGAGAGCCTCGCCGATCGTCCGAAGCGGCACGCCGACTTGCTGGGCCACTTGGATTACGGCAAGTCTGCGCAAGGTGTCGCGCCGATAGCGACGCTGATTGCCGGCGCTACGAGTGCTGGATATCAGGCCTTGAGCCTCGTAGAAGTGGAGCGCCGAGATGGCGATCCCGCTCCGCCGCGACAGTTCGCCGACACTTAACATGGAATCTGTCACGACGCTTGACCTCAACAATGCTTGAGGTCCGATACTGGCTGTATGAGCGACGTAACGCAACACCCTGCGGTCAATACCCACACGGACGCCGAGCTGGACGTATCGGGCTCCGCAAAGTACATCACCGAGCCAGGGCTCCTTGCGCCGTCCTACCGTGCCGCGACGATCGGAATCGTCGGTATGGTCTCGGTGGTGGCATTTGAAGCTATGGGCAGCGCCACGATCATGCCTGCTGCCGCAGCATCTCTGGACGGAATCTTTCTATACGGATTTCTGTTCGGCGGTCCGCTCGCGGTTTCGCTGCTCGGCATGGTGCTTGCGGGTCGGTGGAGCGATCAGCGCAGTCCGATGCACCCGGTCTGGATCGGCACCTCCTTCTTCGTGGCCGGACTCATGGTCGCCGCGCTGTCGAGTTCGATCTGGTGGCTGCTGCTCGGACGTCTTGCCACGGGGCTGGGCTCGGGCATGATCGGCGTCGCGCTCTACGCCCTCGTCGGGCGTGCATACCCAGCCGAGCTGCACTCAAGGATCTTCGCCGTGTTCGCCGCCGCTTGGATGCTGCCTGCGCTCGTCGCACCAGGGCTTGCAGGGCTTATCTCCGAACTGCTCGGCTGGCGCTATGGAATCGCCATGGCCGCGGCGTTGGCCCTGCCTGTGTGCGCCGCACTGACCAGCATCCCGCTGTTCCCGGCAGAGAAGCTGACAACTGCGAGAACCAGTTCTCCCGACAGGAGAATGCTGTGGGCGCTCGGCGCCTCAGTGGGCGCCGTTTTGTTGCATCTTCTCGGGCAGGCGAGGCAGGGTGGAACCGACGCATCGCGGCCGTCCGTGGCCGCGACACTCTGGCTTGGCGCAGCCCTCGGGCTCCTGCTTCTTTCGGCCCGCCGGTTGTTGCCGGCGGGAAGCCTCGCCGCCAAGCGGGGCCTGCCGGCCGCGATCGCGCTGAGCGGACTTTCGCAGGGCGCCTTCTTCGCTGCCGAAGCCTTCCTTCCGCTGCTGCTGCATCGCGAGAAGGGAGCGTCGGTTGGACTCGCCGGGCTCGTGCTTTCTGCCGGCGCGATCAGCTGGTCGGCAGGCGCGTTCTGCCGCGCTCGACTCCATCAGCGCGTCAGCGTCGAGAGGCTACTTCGCTCTGGCTTCTCGCTGCTCGGCGCAGGTATCGTAGTGTCGACTCTTGTTCTTATTCCGTCGGCTCCGGTATCTGTCGCGATGCTGGGATGGATATTGGCTGGCGCGGGCATGGGTCTTGTGTCGCCGACGCTATCGGTCGTGACGTTGGCTCTTGCGTCGCCTGGCGCGCACGGACAGACCGGAGCGTCGCTGAGGCTGAGCGCGGCGCTCACTACCACTGCGGCGCTTGCGCTAAGCGGAGCAATTTTCGCATTGCTTTTTGGCGTAAACGCGACGGCGGCATACGCGATCAGCCTGGGGCTGGCTGCGTTGCTCGCGGCAATAGGCGTTTTCCTGTCGGACCGAGTAGAGGGCGAGCCACGGAACACTCTCACCTCGGCGCGTGCGGCGGCGGCTCGGAGAAATAGCGACTAGCCAGCAAGGCTTTCAAGCACTCGGTCGCGAAGGGCAGCTGACGACCCAAAGCATCGATAATCGGGCGGCCCAACTCTCGGTCGAGCTCTCCCTAGAATCAAGGCCCCGGTGCGCAACGTCAGAAGGGTGCCGCTTGTGGCGCAGGCGTACAGCGCGGCCGGGTGGAAGACACGGCGCAGGACGAAGCACCAAACGCCAGTCGGTCGCCGTGATCAACCGCCTGATCGCCACACAGATCGCCGCCCGCCGACGCGAAATGGCTTCAACGACCCCTTCCAGCGATGTACTGGTCATGTTGTTGGCCGCGCGCGATGGCGCACCGGATGCGTCGAACGCCACGTTGAGTGCCCAGGAAGTTCATGACAACTGCATGATTTTGTTTGGTGCCGGCTTCGACACCACATCGACTGCGCTGACCTGGTGGATCGGTCTCATGGCGACACACTCAAGCCGGCCCTGTGCGACTGCGGCCTACCTGGCAGACTGCCCGAAAAGGGCGTTTGAACTTCCTATACCTGAGGTGTATATGAGGAGAGGATAGCGCGGGGCGGAGAGCCTGTCCTCCTCCCCTCGAGGGAAACGGGACTCCGTGCACCCGCGCCGCCTTGACCCCGGACGCGCCGTTCCGGATCATGGCCCATGCCCATGCCTAGGTCCGTCGCGCTCGCGCCCCATAGATCGCAGTGGATCGCCCGGGCCGAGGCCCTGATCGCGGACCTTCATGCGGCCGCGCCCGGGACGTTCCGGGCCGTGCATCATGTCGGCTCGACCGCCGTGCCGGGCCTCGTGGCCAAGCCGGTCATCGATCTGCTCGGCGAGGCCGGGGATCTGACGGGGATCGAGACGGCGCGAGCGGCGCTGGAGGTGCTGGGCTATCGCTGGCGCGGCGAGAACGGCGTGGCCGGGCGGCGCTATTTCACCCGCGACGATCCGGGCACTGGGGCCCGCGCCGTCCACCTGCATGTCCATGCGGCGGGGGATCCGGCCCTCGCCTGGCATCTGGCCTTCCGCGACCGGCTCAGGGCCGAGCCCGCCACGGCCGCCGCCTATGCGCGAGAGAAGATGCGCTGTGCGGCCCTGCACCCGGACGACAGCGGGGCGTATGCGGCGTGCAAGAAGGCGTGGACGGATCGGGTGGCGGCCGAGGCGGTGCGGGGGTGGGCCATCTAGCGATCCCGCCAGTTGACGTCACGCCGCATGAGCCAGTCGTCTCTACGCGGACTTCACCCTACCGCTACCACGCGGGCTGCCAGGAAGAAATTCGCCTGTTTTGGCGGACCTGAACATTGCGCGGCCGCCAACTTTCAAGCTGCTGAATTGAAAGCCGCTGTCATTGTTGTTGCGGCGGACCTGCGGCTCATAGGCCACGCGGGCGTGCTCGACGCAGTAGACACCTTCCTCCGCCCGCTTACCGCAGAAGCTAAACTCCATCGAGGAGGGGTCTCCGATGGGCCACTTGCACATATGAGCCCCCAAGGTGATCACGGTCGCGGTCCCAAAACGAGCAGGTTGGTCGCCGACTTTCTGATGGACTGGCACGACTACGACCTCAGTTTCCGCATCATCTCCAGCGGCCATAGCCGCACGCGCGGCTTCCACCAGAAACCCGGACCGAGACATCCCGCGGGCTTCAGCTGCTACGTCAACTCGCTTCAGGAACTGGGCACCGATAGAAATGTTGACGCGAACAGGCGCGTCTTCGACCTCGGCGTCGACCAGGATGCGGCCGACTTCTTTCACCTCGGCGTCGGCCTTGATGTCTTCCAGGGCCGTAGGCTCGGGAAAGGCGTGGCCGTCTTCCGCCATGCCCTGAAGGTGCAAGCTGAGTGCGTCACGAGCGGCGGAAGGAAGCTCAAACATCGTCTCGGCAGCGGTCACGCATCCTGGAAGATCCGGGAAGAAGGCGCTATAGCCACGATCCTGATCGCCCTCGACGGTCGCTACATAGATGACAGTGGACATTCGGACTCCTTGCATCCGACCTCAGCGAAGCTTGAGGCCGGACTGACGCTCGATACTCTTAAGGGTCCCAATCTGAAGGTCCCTCTTGGGGTGCGGGACGGTGACACGTCCTGGTTTGGTCGGATGCTTGAACTGAACGTGCGACCCCTTCTGGGCCACGCGGTTCCAACCGTCCGCCTCCAACACAACGATCACGTCGCCGCTCTTCATGTGTGTAGTTATACACACGCACCGTAAGGCCGCAAGCGCAATACACACGACTACACACAAGCGTTCACCGCCGCTGAACAAGCCCAGCAGTCAGGCTGAACGCCGAGGGGCTGCCGCGTCTAGTGCACCCGCGCCTTCCCGATCTCCAGCCCGCCGTACCCCGCTGACACGGCGATCACGCTTCCGTCCTCGATCTCCCCGGCCAGCAGCTTCTTCGCGATCGGGTCGACGAGGTCTTTCTGGATGACGCGCTTCAGCGGCCGCGCGCCATAGACCGGGTCGTAGCCCTTGTCGGCGAGCCAGGCGTAGGCGCTGTCGTCGAGGGACAGGGTCAGTCTCCGGTCGGCGAGCAGCTTTTCGACCCGCTGCAGCTGGATCTTGACGATGTTGTCCATCTCGCCCCGGCCCAGGCGCTTGAACAGGATGATCTCGTCCAGCCGGTTGAGGAACTCGGGCCGAAAATGCCCGCGCACGATCTCCATCACCTGGGGCTCGACGCTCGCCGCGCTGACGCCGTCGGGCAGCGCCGCCAGCGCATCCGCGCCCATGTTCGACGTCAGGATGATCAGCGTGTTGCGGAAATCCACCGTCCGCCCCTGGCCGTCGGTCAGGCGCCCGTCGTCCAGCACCTGCAGCAGGACGTTGAAGACATCGGGGTGGGCCTTTTCGACCTCGTCGAACAGGACGACCTGATAGGGGCGCCTACGGACAGCTTCTGTCAGGGCCCCGCCCTCGTCATAGCCGACATAGCCCGGAGGGGCGCCGATCAG
>JBGTIG010000135.1:0-2295 GCA_041745755.1 Lysobacterales bacterium | reverse complement strand
GCGACGCATCGCCCACTGCATCCGTCCGCGTTCCAGAGGTCGTCGAGCATCCTGCGATTGCCATCAGCACAACGGCTGCCATCGCGGATTGAATTTTTCTGCTGCGCATCTTTCGTGCTCCTACTTTTCGATCATGACTCGCAGCGGCTCGAGGCCGCGGAATCTGCTCTTGTATTCCTCGGTGATCTCACGCGCTTCATTGGGATTGCGAATGACTCGCGGCGTGATCATCACCAGCAGCTCTTCGCGCGTGCTGGTGTGGAAAGTGCGGCCGAAGAGGCCACCGAGCACCGGAATGCGGCTGAGGAACGGCGCTCCATTGCGACCTGCATTCTCCGTCTGCTTGATGAGACCACCCAGGATGACCGTCTGCCCGCTCTGCACCGCGATTTCGGTCTGGAGCGTGCGCTGGTTGACCGATACGTTGCCCGCCACCGCCGTGTCGGCGGCGCCCGGTGTGCTTTTTTCCTGGCTGATCTCGAGATACACGAGCCCGCCCGGGTTGACCCGCGGCGTGACATCGAGCGTGATGCCGGTGTCGCGGAACTGCACGACGCTGTTGCCGATGCCGGGATTGATGCCCGGATTGTTGGGATCGGAGACCCCGCCGGTGTTGATGAACGAACTGACCACCGGGATCTGCGTGCCGACGTTGATGCTCGCGCTCTTGTTGTTGAGCACCACCAGCGACGGCGCTGCCAGTACTTCGACCTCGCCCTCCGACTGCAGCGTGTCGATGAAGAGATCGGCGTTGTCGCTGAGGAAGGTCCAGGCCACGCCGCTCGGCGTGATGCTGCCGCCCAGGCTGGTCAGCCCGCTGCGGAACACACCCTGCGGATCGTCGGGCAGTTGTGGATTGCCCGGGGCGACGAAGTTCTCGAAGAACGACTGCACGCCGAAGCGGAAGCGGTCGGTCAACGTGACTTCGAGGAACCGCGCTTCGATGTGGACCTGCAGCGGCACCACGTCCAGCCGGCGGATGGCCGACTCGATGGAGTCGTACTGGCTCGAGGTCGACTTGATCAGCAGTGCGTTCGACTCCTCGATCGCGGTGATGCGGATGTTGTCGCTCTCGGAGATGCTGATGCCTTCGCCGCCGCCGCTGGTGTTGCCGACATTGCTGCCCGTCTGCACGATCTCCGCCGATCGTTCGCCTCCAGGCACATTACCGGCCGCCGCCGGGTTGACCGCCTGCGCCCGCTTGATTTCGCGCTCCGCGCGCGTACCGCTGTTGATCGCACTGATTTCGATCGACGCGATTCCGGGCGTAACCGCCCCGATGGCAGCGGCGGGCCGTGTCACGGTCGTGCTGGAGGAACTGAATATCTCCGTGAGTTTTTCCGAGAGATCGGTCGCCTTGACGTTCTTGACGTAGTACACGAACAGCTGCGACGCCGCGCCACTGCCGCGATCGAGCTTGCCCAGCCAGTCCTCGGCCTGCTTGAGGTATTCCGGCTGCGGGGTGATGACGAGGATCGAATTGGTGCGCTCGATCGGCAGGAAGCGGAACATTCCCGCCATCGGCGTGCCGGCGGCATCGCCGAAGATCTTCTCGAGCTCGGGCACCACCGTCTTCGCCTCGACCTGTTCGAGCGGGAAGATGCCGACCGACATGCCCTTCAGCCAGTTGACGTCGAACACCGTGATGGTTTCAAGATAGTTGGCGAGGTCGGCGCGCGTTCCGCCCAGCACCAGGATGTTGCGCGAATTGTCGGCGCGCACGATCGCACCCGGACGGATATAGGGCGCGAGGATCTTCTCCATTTCGGTGGCCGAGATGTACTTGAGCGGCACGACCCGGAGCTCGAAACCGCGGGCGCTGGTGACAGGCCCCGTACGCGGCGTCAGGTTTCCCGGAATCGCCTGGTTGATCGGCGTCACGGTGTAGCGACCGTCGCGGTACACCAGCGTTGCGTTGTTCCAGGACAACAGCATTTCGAGCACGCCCATTGCCTGGTTGGGCGTGATGGGCTGCGCTGTCGAAAACGTCACGTTGCCCTGCACGCCCGGGGCGATCACGTAGTTTTCCTGGAGAACATCGCCGAGGATCGCCTTCACCACTTCCTGGATGGGAACGTTTTCCCAGTTGAAGACGACGTTGCCGCCGGCGGGTGTCGCAGCAGTGCGGCGCGCGGCCGCCTGCGCGTTGATGAACTGGCCCGTCCCGATCTGCACCTCGGCTCGCGAGGCGGGTGGCCCGGGATTCACTGGGTCGGCTGAGGCATCCGGTGCGAGTCCGGGATCAGCATCGACCGCTGCAGCCGGCGCGCCGGCGCGACTGGCCGCCGGGGGCGG
>JBGTIG010000134.1:0-6465 GCA_041745755.1 Lysobacterales bacterium | reverse complement strand
GTGGGATGAGGCGGTCAAGCTCCAGTGCGCCGACAACGATTTTCACCGGCGCGACCTGTTCGAGGCGATCGGGAACGGGGATTTCCCGGAATGGGAATTGTCGGTGCAGCTGTTCTCGCAGAAGCAGGCCGAAGGATTTCCGTTCGACCATCTCGATTCGACCAAGCTCATTCCGGAAGAGCTGGTACCGCTCACCGTGGTCGGTCGCATGGTGCTCGATCGCTGGCCCGACAATTTCTTCGCCGAGACCGAGCAGGTGGCGTACTGCCCGTCGCATCTGGTCCCCGGAATCGATTTCTCCAACGATCCGTTGCTGCAGGGTCGGCTGTTCTCTTATCTCGATACCCAGCTCTCGCGGCTCGGCTCGCCGAACTTCCACCAGCTTCCGATCAACGCCCCCAAGTGTCCGTTCGCGAACCAGCAGCGCGACGGCCACATGCAGATGGAAATACCGAAGGGCCGCGTCAGCTACGAGCCGAGCTCGCTCGATCCTGGTTCGGCACGCGCCACGCCCGCGGGCTTCCGCTCCGCCCCAATCCCCGCCGAGGACGGCGCCAAGGGACGCATCCGCGCCGCCAGTTTCGCGGACCACTACAGCCAGGCACGGCAGTTCTTCCGTAGCCAGACGAAGTACGAGCAGGCGCATATGGCGTCCGCGCTGGTGTTCGAACTCTCGAAGGTGGAAACCGCGCGCGTGCGCGAAGCGATCGTTGGCCACCTGCGTCACATCGATGGGGACCTTGCGCGCCGTGTGGCCGACGGACTCGGGCTCGATGCGTTGCCGCCCGCGCCCCCTGCGGCGGCGCCGGTGCTCGATCTGCCGCCTTCACCGGCGCTCCAGATCATCGGCAAGATGAAGCACACGTTGCGCGGGCGCAGTGTCGGCATCCTCGTAGCGGACGGATCGGATGGAGCGGCGATCAAGGCCCTGCGCAAGGCCGCCGAGGAAGCGGGAGCCGCGGTCAAGATCGTGGCGCCGAAGATCGGTGGCGCCAGGCTCGCGGACGGCAAACGGCTTGCGGCTGATGGGCAGCTGGCCGGCACGCCCTCGACTGTGTTCGATGCGATCGCGGTGGTGCTCTCGAACGCCGGTGGCAGATCGCTCGCACAGGAAGCCGCGGCGGTCGACTTCGTGCGCTATGCCTTCGGTCATCTCAAGGCGATCGCGTTCGACGACGGCGCGCGTGCGCTCATCGACGCGTCGGGCATCGGCAAGGACGCGGGCGTCGTCGCGGCCGGAGACACCCGGGGCTTCATCAAGGCCGCGAAGACCCGCCAGTGGGCGCGCGAGGCGAAGGTGCGCACTCTGGCGTAGGAGGCAGCGGTCGGAAGCGGTCCGGGCAACACTGCGGATGCACGGGCTTGCGCCCGCGCGGCGCTGACGTAAGATCGCGTCCTGCGTGTCGCGTATTGCAAAGGATCAACGCATGAAGCCCTATCACGGCAAGGCGCCGCGTTCGCCGAAGGCCCGCGCGCTGCTCGAGAATCGCGAGCACGCGCGCGAACTTTTCAACGCGATCAAGGCACTGCCACCCGATGCGCCGCTGCAGCTCGTTTCCGTGGCGGGGGTGACCTTCCGCAGCGACGCCAGATTCCGCCGGGCCCCGGCCAACGACTGACTGACCCGCCGGAGATCCGGAAATGGGCCTCGGACTCTCCGCGCTGGCAGCGATGGTGCTGCTGCTTCCCGGCATCGCCTTCGTGCTGAGCCTCAATCGGCTGCTGAATCCGGCCAGCCCGCCGTCACCCTTCGAACAGCACTTCAGCGTCGGCCTGCTGCTGGCGATCGGTGCGGCGATGGTGCTGCACCTCATCGGTCTCGCGATGGCCTTCGTCCCCTACTGGATGGGCATGGCCGGCAGGCCGTCACCGTCGTTCGCGCTGCTGTTGCTGGCGGGTGATCTCAAGGCTGCCGGTGCGGCGCAGGCGCTTGCCGCGGTCGAGCGCTATCCGTTTCACATCGGCGGTTATTTCCTGCTCGTAAGCGCTCTCGGCATCGCGGCGGGCCAGCTCGTGAACCGCCGTTTCCCGGCGCGATTGCACGCGAGCTGGGCTGACCTGCTCGATCATGTAGACGAGAGCGGAAAGCGCCCGGACCTTGCGGTGTTCACTACCGAAGTCGTGCACGGCGCCGCGACCTGGCTCTACTCGGGCTACCTCGACGACTATTCCACCGACCGCGACGGCCGACTGGAACGCGTGGTGCTGCGCGGATACGCGGCGCGGCGCCTGCTCGCTGCCGAAGAGGAAGCCGAGCTGCTCGATGACCCGACCTATGTCCCGCCGACGCGCTGGGTCGAGATCCCCGGCGAGATCTTCGTGTTGCAGATGGCGCAGGCCCGCACCGTCAACGTCGATTTCTTCTTCGATGTCGAGGATGACGACGCGCAGGAACTGGCCGGGAGAGGCAGTCCGCACGCTGCGGGCGCGCATGACTGAGCTCCGCGTCGAACCCCTGTTGTTCGCCTCATTGCTGGGCGCCGACTATGAGGCGCTGCCATCGCCCGTACGGCGCCTGCACGACATGGCCCTGCCGCTGATCCTCGAGGGGGAAGTCGACATCGAGGTGGCCCGCAATCCGATCCTCCGCGTGCTTGGGCGCGTCATCGGACTCCCCGCGCGGGCGGGCAGCTTTCCCCTGACTTTCGAGATCACCGGTTCGCAGTCGCGACAGCTCTGGATCAGGCACTTCCCGCCGCGACCGATGCGCTCGGCGGTGGGCGCGCGCAACGGACTCCTGCACGAGCGCATGGCGGGCGGCCTCGTCACTCTCGACTTCCGGCTGCGGGGCAACGCGGAAGGCATCGTCTGGAATCTGTTGGCGGTGCGCATGCTCGGTCTGCCGTTGCCGCTGGCGTGGTTTCGCGGGATCAGCGCGCGCGAGTCAGCCGCAGGGGCGCGTTATCGTTTCGACGTCAGCGCCGCGCTGCCGATCATCGGCCATCTCGTGAGTTACCGCGGGTCGCTCGATGTATGAGGGCGCGAGCCGGAATTCGCCCGCGCTGGTCGAACGTGTGCTGGTGATCTTCGACGGGCAATGCCTGCTCTGCGATGGCAGCGTCAGGTTCCTGCTGCGGCACGACCGCAGTCGCCGGTACGACTTCGCGACCACCTCCTCCGAAGCCGGCTCGCGCTGGCTGCGATCGAGCGGCCTCGATCCGTCGGATCCAGCAAGTTTCCTGCTGGTGGAGGGCAACCGGGTTTCGCAGGCGAGCGATGCGGTCCTGCGCGTATTGACGGGACTCGGGGGCGGATGGCGGTTGTTCGGCGCCTTGCGGCTGGTGCCGCGGCCCTTGCGTGATGCGCTCTACCGCTTGATTGCGCGCAACCGACATCGGTGGTTCGGCCGCAGCGAGCAGTGCATGATCCCCGACCCCGAAGTCCGGCCGCGCTTCCTCGATTAGCCAAGCGTCGGTCGCCCGCGTGATCCACCTGCGGCGGCGTATCCCTGCGCAGCCCGATCCCGGGCCCGGGAAAAGCGGCTCTAGACCGTGCGCGCGTGGATCGCGTAGTCGCCGATCTCGGCCATGAACTCGTCGAGGGTGAAGAGATCAAGGCAGGCCCGCGCGCCCGTTGCCGAAAGGTCGCCCTTCGCGAACTTTCGCGCGAGCAGCACCGCAGGGGTACAGGGAATCTCGGGCCCGTCGCCCTTTTCCGCGATCACGGTCCAGGTCCTCGTCAGCGGCCGACCCGCGTTATCCCTGCCGCCGACGCGCACATGCATTCCGCCCGAGTCACTGCCGAAGCGACGGAACACCGCGAATAATCGTCCCATTGGCGGCGCGTACCGCGCCCAGTTCCGTATCACCCCCGCGCGAGCAAGCCACGACAGCAGCCAGAGGCCGAAGTGCAGTGGCGCGAGCTCAACGCCGGCCTTGAACGTCACGCGCGCGGCGCCGTAGCGTTCGGGGAACAACTCAAGGTCGGGAACGTCGCAGGCGCCCAGCCAGCGCGGACCCATCGGCTGGGGATAGCGATGCCGTTCGAGCTGTTGCCAACCGAACGCGCGTTTCCACGTGCGCTCCCGCCACTGCGGAAATGGCCGACCGAGGTAGGACAGGATCGCCGCGATGGTCGCCGCGCCCGGCGTGGCGCGATTGCCGGGGCTGATGCCGCACTCGATCGAATCGATGCGCGAAAACGCCGCTCCGAGCGCATCGACAACGGCGGCGCTGAGTCCGGGTACCGTGCTCGCACCCGTTACCGCGAGGACTCCGCGGCTGCGCGCGACGCGGTCGAGCTCCGCGCAGAATCCGGTGGCGAACTCGCGGCTGTCTGCCAGATCCACATAGTGGCTACCCCGCGCGATCGCGGCTTCAGCCACTGCGTAGCGCTGAGCCTGGAATGGGCCGGCTGCGTGGATGACGAGCCCGGGCCGCAGCGCATCGAACTCCTTCGCCCACCCTGCGCCCGTGACATCAAGCGCGCGGGTCGAAACCGCGGCACCCTCCGGGACCCTGATCGAACGGGAGAACGCCTCCGCACGTTCAAGGTCGCGTCCCGCAACGATCACCGCGAACGCGGGATCGCGCGCAAGCCGCCTCGCAATACGCCCGCCGAAGTTTCCGTATCCCCCGATCACCAGTACCCGGAAAGCCATGACCCATTATGCGTGCGGTGCCCCTGCAACACCTGCTGCAGATCACGTCCCGGACCCGAGGACCTGCGTCGAGGTACCGACTTGCGCAGCAGTGTCGCCGGAGGAAACAGGCTTCCCGCTGCCGCTGCGCTGCGCCCCCCGCAAGGCGGACCAGGCAACAGGGCCCGACGTCGGGTAAACCGCTAATATCGCGCGCCTCATGATCGCCTTCCGGAACTTCGCGCTGAGGCGCGGGCAGAAACTGCTGTTGTCCGCTGTCGACTGCGTCCTGCACGATGGCTGGCGCGTCGGCGTCGTCGGTCGCAACGGCAGCGGCAAGTCCAGTCTGTTCGCGGCGATCCGTGGCGAAGTGGAAGCCGACGCCGGCGACATCGACGTGCCTAATCGCCTGCGCATCGCAAGCGTGGCGCAGGAAACGCCTTCGCTGCCGGATCCCGCGATCGACTTCGTGCTCGGCGGCGACGACGCCGTCTTCGGAGCGATCCGGGCCGAAGCCGAAGCGATGGCGCGCGAGGACTGGGAGGCGGTTGCGCGCGCGCATCATGATCTCGAAGAACTCGGGGGATACGACGCGACCTCGCGTGCGGCGAAGCTGCTGTACGGGCTCGGTTTCGACACGGCTACGCATGCCCAGCCGGTGTCGTCGTTTTCCGGCGGCTGGCGGGTGCGCCTGAACCTCGCGCGCGCATTGATGACGCCAAGCGACCTGCTGCTGCTGGACGAGCCCACCAACCATCTCGATCTCGATGCCGTGCTGTGGCTCGAACAGTGGCTGTTGAAATACACGGGCACGCTGCTGCTGATCTCGCACGATCGCGAGTTTCTCGACAACGTGGCAACGCACACCCTGCATCTGCACGAAGGCCGCGCGCGTCTCTACACCGGCGACTACACCGCATTCGAGCGCCAGCGGGCCGAGCACCTGCGCCAGCAGCAGATCGCGTTCGTCAAGGAGCAGGCCGAGCGCGAACACCTCGAAGCGTTCATCGCGCGCTTCAAGGCCAAGGCCTCGAAGGCGAAGCAGGCGCAGTCGCGCATGAAGCGCCTCGCCAAGCTTTCTGGCACCGAGGCGGTGCGCGCGGAACGCTCCCTGCACATCGAATTGCCCGCGCCCGCGCGACTGCCGCATTCGCTGCTGCGGCTCGATCACGTCGATGCCGGATATCCGGTGTCCGCCCTGCCGCCGGCAACCGCGCGCCTTCCGCATGCGCCGCAGGCAGGGAGCCTGGTGGTGCTGCACGACGTGTCGTTCGGACTCGAAGCGGGCGATCGCGTCGCTCTGCTGGGCGTCAATGGGGCCGGAAAATCCACGCTGGTGAAAACGCTGGTGGGCGAACTGGCGCCGGTCGCGGGAGAACGCGCGGCGCACCCCGATCTCGTGATCGGGTATTTCGCGCAACACACCGTCGAGTCGTTGCGTGCGGGGGCGACGCCCATGGATCACCTTCGCGATCAGGCCCCGAACGTATCCAACCAGATCCTCCGCGATCATCTCGGCAAGTGGAACTTCGCCGGTGACCGGGCTTTCGAGGTCATCGACACCTTCTCCGGCGGCGAACGCGCGAGGCTCGCGTTGGCGCTGATCGCCTGGCGGCAACCGAACGTGCTGCTGCTGGACGAGCCGACCAACCATCTCGACCTCGACATGCGCGAGGCACTCGCCGAGGCGCTGAGCGATTTCGACGGCGCCATCGTGCTGGTCTCGCACGATCGGCACCTCATCGGGCTTGTCTGCGACACGTTCTGGCGCGTGGCCGACGGTCGCGTCGCGCCCTTTGACGGGGACCTCGACGACTATGCGGCGTGGCTGCGCGCTCGCTCCGCGCCGGTCGCACCGGTCGGTACCGGGCTCTCGCCGACAGCTG
>JBGTIG010000133.1:0-14086 GCA_041745755.1 Lysobacterales bacterium | reverse complement strand
GTCGCCGAGCAGCAGCGGCAGCAGCCAGCGCGTGCACGCGGCGGCCACCAGCAGCCCGGTGATGGTGAATACCGCCAGTTGCCTCAGGCCCTCGACGCCCGCGGCGAAGAAACTCGAATACGCAAGGCAGGTCGAGACCACGCCGGTCGCAAGCGTGGGCCAGAGTGCCCGCACCTCGGTACGGGCGGAGGATCCCGCGCGATGGTGACTGAAGAGATGCACCGGATAGTCCTGCACGACACCGAGCAGGGTGAAGCCGAACGCGAGCGTGATGCCGTGTACCGACGGGAACAGCAGGCTCACCGCCGCAAGGCCCGCGAGGGCCGCGCTCGCCAGTGGCAGGGCTCCGAGCAGAGGCAGGCTCCAGCTGCGATAGGCGGCACCGAACAGCAGCAGCATCAGCACCGAGGACAACAGGCCCAGCCGCGTTGCGTCGGACCGGGTCCGCTCCTCGATATGCACGCCGAACGCCGCCGGACCGCTGATCTCGAGCTCGATATCCGGGTGGGTCCGCGCATCGGCGAAAGCGCGGCGCAGCGCTCCGATCGCCAGGCGTTGCAGGGTTGGATCGAAGCCGCCGTCGCGCGTTTCGACGACCATGAGTGCCGTGTCGCCGTCGCGCGTGAACCAGACTCCGTGCAGCTCGTCCGGCGACGCTTCGCGCTGCCAGCGCTCAGCCAGCCGCAGCATCTCGAGCGTCGGGTCGCGCGCGACCAGCGGTTCGATGAGCGCGGCGGCGGGGGAGCCGAGATCCTTGATGCGTGCGGTGAGTTGCCGGCGCAGAAACCCGGCATCGATGCCATGCTCGTCGAGCGTTGGCGAGAGCAGGTAGCGATAGGGCAGCAACGGGCCTTCCACGGTCGCCGACAGGTCGCTGGCTCCGTTGACGACGTGACGGAATTCCGCACGCTTGCCGAGTCGATCGCTCAGCGCAGCCGAAGTCTCGGCGAGTCGCTCGGGCGCCGCGCCCGAGAGCGCGACAAGCAACACGCGCGCGCCGGCGCCGTCGCCGAGTGAGTCGAGCAGAAGGCGCTGATCGTCGTTCCGCGGCGAAGGCATGAACAGTCTGAGGTCGCCGCTGACGTCGAGTCGCGCCGCTACCCATGCACCCAGCCCGCTGAGTCCCATCACCCAGACCAACGCAATCAGGACCCTGCGCCAGCGAGTGACATTCGAATGGCCCACCTCAGCCGCCGGCATCGGCGCACTGCGAATCGAAGTCATTTCCGCCGGCGACGCTGGATGCCGCGGTGCCGACCAGCATCCGGCTGGATTCGATTCCATCGTTGCGAACCACCACGCACAAGACTTCGCCTTCAACCCCGTGTGCGTGCAATTCGAAATCGCGACCCGCGACGCGCGGCCGCAGGATCAGGGTCCAGCGTTCGGCAAGGTTTTTCATCTCGATACGATGGCGCCGTTCGATCGCCGCCCGATCGCCCTGCAGCACGGCGTCCAGCGCTCGCAGCGCGTCGGCCAGCTCTGGCGCGCGCGCGAGTGCGAAACTGCGGCGCCGGCCATCGCGCTCGACGATCACGCGGCGATTGGAGACGCGGGAGACCTCCCGATACGGCGTCTCCACGTGACGCACCAGCGTGCCACCGTCAAGCCGTTGCAGTCGCCCCGTGAGCGTCAGCGGTGCGCTGAGCAGCTTCGACTCGCGACGCTCGATGAAGGCCGTGGATTCGCTGACGTTGCGGGCGATACCCGCCAGAACCTCATCGATCGAGCGTGCGGTCGACGCCCCGGGCGCCGACGCCGACGCCGCGCAGCACGCGAGCGTCAGCGTCAGCAGCTTCCACCGGTGCAGCCGCCACGGCGCCGATCGGTGCCCGGGTTGCAGTGTCCCCGCCGTTCGTTTCCGCGAGTTGGGATCCATCGCCCTGCCAGAAGTCGTAGAAGTTGAACCAGTTGAACGGCGCGAGCCGAACGTAGTGTTCGAGACGGACTGCGAAGCGCTGGGCGACGCCAGCCAGCGCGGCGCCGCGCTCGCGGCGCGGGACGTCCAGCACCTGCGCGAAGCGCTCGAAGTGAAGATCGTAGCGTGCGCGGCCCCGGTACAGACCGAAACAAAGTTGCACCGGCACCCGCAACACCGAAGCAATCAACCAGGGTGCCAGCGGAAACAACGCCGCGTCGCCGAGGAAACGGCAGGATTGGGCAGCGTGGCCCTCACGCACGCGATCTCCCAGCAGGCCGACCAGGGCGCCGCGGTCCAGCGCCTCGCGAATCGCCAGCACGATGGCAGTCGGATCCTGGCCGGCGTCGATGACGTGCCGCGCAAGCGTCGGGTTCAGCGCTTCGAGGAGCGAGGTGATGACCGGGCTCTGCGAGCGATCCAGCACCACGGCTATGACCGCGTCCGGACGCAGTTCGGACAGCACGCGCAGTGCCTCGAAGCTGCCGTGATGCGCGCCGATCAGGAGCACTCCGCGACCCTTGTCCATGTCCTCGTGCAACGCTTCGAGACCGTGGACGCCGATGTCGAATCCGCGGAACCGCTGCGACAGCAGGAACACGCGATCAAGGAGGGTGGATGCAAAGCAATGAAGGTGACGCGCGATGTCCCGGAGCCGCGCGGGTCTTGCGAGAACGCGGGTGAGGTAAGCGCGTGAGGCACGGCGCTCGGGTCCACGCACGGCCAGGTAGTACAGGGTGATCGGATAGAGCAGTAGCCGCGACAACCGGCGACCGAACCGGCGCGCGACTCCCGCCATCAGCAGGAGCGGGAGCTTTCCGCCGCCCTCGGGCCGGTGCTTCCAGCCGACGCCTGTCCCGCGCGTACCGGTCTCCACCGTCGTCGCCTATCGGTCGAAGGAGCCGCTGAGCTGGCCCGACGCCACGAGCGTCTCGTCAGTCAGCACCCGGAAGCGCACGCACCCGCCATCCATGGGCTCGAGTTCGACGTGCGCTGCATGCCCGGGTCGGAGCGGTCGCAGGAACTTGACATGCGACCACTCGGTTCGCGTGTACTCGATGCCCAGCGTCTCCTCGGCGAACCTCTGGACATGATCGAGCAGGATCACGCCTGGAACGATCGGGTTGTCGGGAAAGTGACCGGCAATGCTCGGATGGTCGACGGCGACCAGCAACGCGGCGCGATGGATCGTCACTGCGCGAGTGTTCGCCAGACGCCGGCAGGCAGGCTGGCCATGCGCCGGCAGAACGCCCGGAAAGTACGCCACGGCATGGCCGGGAACCGGTGCCTGCGCCAGAAATATTCGGCGACAAAGAAGACGCCGACGACCAGGTAATTGATCACGTTGGCAAACCAGGACCAAAGCGCCTGTGGCACGTTGATCGCAGTCGTGACACCGGCCGACGCCAGCAACCCGTCCGGCACCGCAAACAATGCGAGCACGAGATTGATCGTCGCGAGCGCGAGGAAAACGAACGTCCAGCCTGCCGTCAGTCGGCGACAGTATCGCTGCACATCCGGGTCCAGCGGCCCGTCGGCCGGTTCGAGCAGCCGTGCGAGGCGTTCGATCAGCGACCGGGATCCCCGCGCCAGCGTTCTTCCGAACAGCCATGCGAAAAACAGGTTGAAGAGTACCGGCGGCGCATACAACGGCAGCATGGCGAGTTCGAGCCGCGCGAGTGCGAAAACCAGCGCCGTGGCGCCGCCGAGTGCAAGCCACGCCCAGGCGCGGGCCCGCCGCAGCGGCTGCATGAGGACCAGCAGAACCAGCACGATGCCGGCCACGAGCGCGAAGCCCGGCTGGCCGAAGATCGACGCGAGATGCGCAAGCAGCAGGTACACGATCGACAGGATCGGCGACAGGGCGCGAATCAAGGCGTCCGCTGCTGCTCGACGAAGGCTGACAGCGAACGCAGGCTGGCGAAGATGCGATGGTTGTCCGCGTTGTCGGACTTGAGCTGCACGCCGTAGCGCTTGGAAATGGCGAGCGACAGCTCGAGCGCGTCGATGGAGTCGAGACCGAGTCCATCGCCGAACAGTTGTGCCTCGGGTTCGATCGACTCGGCACTCGCATGCTCGATGTTGAGCGCCTCCACGAGTAGTTCGGCAAGTTCGCGCTCTGCCGGGGTCTGGTCGGGCATGGGGTCGATCGGGCCGTGGGATGACGAGCGCGGAAATGTATCATGCGCGGTTCCGCGCCCAGCTGTTGCGCTGTCCTCCTCGATTCGACGCATGCATGCACGCTGACCCGGTGATCCAGACATCCGACGCGGCGTATGCCGGTCTCGGGATTTCCTGTTCGCGCGAACTGACTCGATCCGTTATCGAGGACGAATGCGTTCTGGCGATCATCGGCTTCGGCGACGGTCCGCCGGCACTCCAGGACCCCCGCTGCATTCACGTCGCGCTGCCCACCCTCGATTCGAAGCCGCTGTTCGAGACCTGGCGGGTGGTCGAACCCGTCCGCTCAGGCACTGAGGGAATCGTTCGTTTCGTTGCCGGCGGGGGCCTTCAGTTCGGCGCGATCGAGATCGACGAAACGGCGGGCGGCGGCATCGCCGAGGCGGCTGAACGAGCCTACGATGCGCTCATGTCCTTTTCTGATCGCAGCGGGTTCACGGGGCTGCTGCGCATCTGGAACTACGCCGACGCGCTGACGCTCGGCGACGGCGATGACGAGCGTTACCGTCTGTTCAACGTGGGACGCGCACGCGGCATCCGCAGCCGCATCGATGCGCTGCCGGCGGGAACTGCCATCGGCAGGTCCGATGGTCGGCGCGTGCTGCAGGTGTACTGGCTGGCATCGCGGCAATCGGGCCGCGCCATCGAGAACCCGCGGCAGGTCAGCGCCTTCAATTACCCCCGCCAGTACGGGCCGCAATCGCCGAGCTTCTCGCGGGCGATGCTGCCAGCGGAGCCCGCATTGCCGCTGTTCGTGTCGGGAACCGCCAGCATCGTCGGTCACGTTTCCGCCCATCGCGGCGACCTCGGATCGCAACTCCGCGAGATCTTCAGGAATCTCGAGAGCCTCATCGATGTCGCCCGCACGCACCGTCCCCACCTGCAGCCTTCGATCGGCGCCAGCAGCCTCGTCAAGGTTTACGTGCGGGACAAGGGCGACATGTCGCGCGTACAGGCGCAACTCGACGACCTTCTGCCTGCGGAGACCGAGCGGTCGATCCTGCACGGCGCGATCTGCCGGCCCGAGCTGATGGTGGAAGTGGACCTCGTGCACGCGTGAGTCGCATGGGCGGCTGTCTGCGCATTCTGTACGGCGCGCATTGCGGTTGAGTGGTGCGGGGCAGGCGACTAGCATCGTGCGATGAGGATTTGGCGACATCGACGTTTGAATGCGGCGACCGGCACGGCTTCGGTGCTGATCCTGTGTTGCCTGATCGAGGGATGCTCGGGGCAGTCGCGATCGATCGAGCGTCCGCCGGCACGTGGTGACCGTCAACTCCGCCAGGACGCCGCCGCCGCGCGGCAGCACGACTTCATCGCCCGGCGTGCGGCCCCGGGAACCCTGGAGTTTTCCGCCGAGGTGTGGCTGACAGCCGAGACGGCCATGCGCTCGATGCCGGAACATGTCGCCGGCCGACCGGAACTCCTGGCGCCAGATCTGCGTGACGCGGCGGGCGCACGCCCCAAGGCCGCACACGCCTGGCAGTTCCTCGGGCCGTCCAACATTGCAGGTCGCGTACGCACGCTGGCTTTTCATCCGCAGAATCCGGACGTGCTGTTCGCGGGCGGCGTTTCGGGCGGTGTCTGGCGGAGCGATGATCGCGGCGGCAGCTGGCGCGCGCTGTCGGACGATGCCGTGAATCTCAATATCGGGGCGTTGCTGATAGACGCCGCGCGGCCCGAGGTGCTGTACGCGGGCACGGGTGAGCTCTACCGCAACAGCGGCATGCCCTGGTCGCCCATGAGTGGCGCCGGCATCCTCAAGAGCATCGACGGCGGCACCAGCTGGCATCGGCTGGATGCCACGGCGAATGCCGATTTCCGGTATGTCAGCGACCTGGTCGCGAGTTCCCACGACACGCGACGACTTTACGCAGCCACCAACTCCGGCGTCTGGCGCAGCGACGATGCCGGGGTGACCTGGACGCAGACGCTGCGTCCGGTCGATGCCGCGGGCCAGGCGCTCTACGAAGGCTGCAACGATCTTGCGCTGCGCAGCGATACGGCAGGCGACTGGCTGCTGGCGGCCTGTTCGTCGCGTTCGATCGACGATCGTTACTGGTTGCCCGGGACCGTCACGCCACCGACCTGCGGCGGGCCGTGCGGTGCCGCGGTCTTCGTCAACACCGATGCCGGCCCCGCTGGCATTGGCACCTGGCGGACGGCGCTCGCGGAAGCAGGTCAGGGGCGCACGCAGATCGGCATTCATCGCGCGGATCAGCGCATCCTCTATGCCTCGGCGGCGAGCATCGTGCCCGGGCCCGACCGCACGGGCGACGGCGCGGGCGACTATGACAATGGCCTGCACGCGATCTTCCGTTCCGACGACGGCGGACTGAGCTGGCGCGCCACGGTACGCAACAGCGATCCGGTGAAGCTCAACACTACTTTGTTCTCGCATGCTTCTGGCGCATTCGGCCGCAGCTGCTTCGGCGATCCGGCCGATGACTGGTATGGCGCCGGGTGGTACAACCACGCGATCGCGGTCGATCCGCTGGACCCCGACCGCGTATGGGTGGGCGGGATGGACGTCTACCGATCCGACGATGGCGGGCGCAATTTCGGACTGGCGTCGTGGTGGTGGTCGACCAACGGCCGACCGAGTTTCGTGCATTCGGACCAGCACCTGCTGTTGTTCGATCCGCGTTTCGATGGCGTGGCCAACACGCGCCTCTACTCGACCAACGACGGCGGCGTCGCGGTGACGGACGATGCGCGCGGGGTCGTGGCACGCGGAGATTCCGCGCCGTGTGCGCCACGGGACGACCAGCTCGCGTGGCAGACGGTATCCGGGGATCTCGGCACCACGCAGTTCTATTCGGGCGCGGTGTCCCCCCATACGGGCCGCGCGATCGGTGGCACGCAGGACAACGGCACGCTGCTCGCGCCGGCCGATCCCGGCAGTCGGAACTTCCTGCACGTACTGGGCGGCGATGGCGGCAACGTCGCCTTCGATCCCCTGAATCCCGCCACGGTGTACGCCAGCATCTATTACGTGTCGCTGCACCGTTCCGACAACTTCGGCCAGAGCTTTCGCCAAGTGGTGAACGGCATCGTCGACAACACCATCTTCATCATGCCCTGGATGCTCGATCCCGCCGCCCCATCGCGCATCTACGCCGCCGGTACGCGCGTCTGGCGCAGCGACAATCGTGGCGACAATTGGCGTGCCGTCAGCACCACGCTCGGCGGCAGCGCGTTCGGCAACCGGGCGTCCGCGGTCGGAATCGCGCGCACGCGTCCTGACCGGATGCTGGTCGGCAACCAGGTCGGCATCTGGCGCAACGATCTCGCGCTGTCCGCAACGGCTGGCACCGCGTGGGCGCGCACCACCCCGCGTACTGGCTGGGTGTCCTCGCTGAGCTTCCAGCACGATGATGCCAATGTTGCCTGGGCGACGTATTCAAGCATCGGCGGCGCGCACGTCTGGCGAAGTCTGGATGGCGGCGTCACCTGGGCAGCTCGCGATGGAGAGGGTGCAGGCGCCTTGCCCGACGTGCCCGTGCACAGCCTGGTGATCGACCCGAACGCGCCCGGCCGCATCTATCTCGGCACGGACGTCGGCATCTTCTTCTCGCCGGACGCGGGTGTGACGTGGGCGGTCGAAAACACCGGTTTCGCGAACGTGATCGTGGAGCGACTCGTGCTCGGGCCCGCGGCCAGCGCCGGCGCGCCGGCGCAATTGCACGCCTTCACGTACGGACGCGGGATCTGGAAGACCACCCTCGACTTCGCCGGCGCGCCGGACTATCGCATCGGCAACGAAATCAGCGGGCTCTGGTTCGATCGCTCGCAGGACGGACAAGGCGTCAATCTCGAGATCATCGATCGCGAAGGCGTGCCGAAACTTCTGCTGTTCTGGTACACGTATCGCGACGGCCAACCGCTCTGGCTCTACGGCGTCGGCGATTTCAGCGGCGACCGCACGCGACCCATCGCCCTCTTCGAGGCATCCGGACCCGATTTCCCGCCCGATTTCGATGCGAGTGACTTCACGGTACGTCCGTGGGGCGAAGTGTCGCTGGTATTCACTTCGGGCAACGCGGCCGGTTTCTCGTGGCGATCCGAGGACGGCGCATTGACCGGGACGCTGGCGCTCGAGCCGCTCACACGATTGCGCGCGCCCGGTCTCGATGCCGCAATGCAAGGCAAACCCGCCTGTCACAGCGGCTCGTGGTTCAACGGTTCCCAGTCGGGGCACGGTCTGCAGGTGCAGATCGTCAACGGTGCAGAGGGCGGTTCCACGATGGCGCTCATCTGGTACGCGTTCCGGGCGGGGCGACCGATCTTCCTGGTGGGAGCGGCGCCGGTGGATGCCGACGGCAGCGGCGCGCGGGTGGCCATGGTCGCGCCGACGGGTGCAGGATTCCCGCCGGACTTTCGCCCGGAGGACGTGGTGCGTGCACCCTGGGGCGATGTCGACCTCCGCTTTGCCGGCGACGACACGGCGCGCCTGTCGTGGGCGCCCACCGCATCGGGTTATCGTGGGGGCGAAATGGACCTCATCCGCCTGACCCGCGTGCGCGGGCAAGAGTCCTGCAGGGCGCCTTAGGAATCTGGGTGGCGGACAGCGTCCGGGCAGCAACGCCGCGAACCCTTCGCACGCGCAGACGGTCGGCCCCCCACCCATCGAAGCATTCACTCCACCGCCGAGCCGTTACGCTCGGCCAATGAGTTCCACCCACCATTCCCGCGACGTCGCCGGTGACAGCGACGTGCTGCCCGAGGCGCCCGGCCAGGGGAAACCCCGTCTTCGCGGCTGGTTGCACGCCGCTGCGTGGCCACTCGCGTTCCTCGGCTTCCTGGTGATCCTGGTCGTTGCGGATTCCATGCGCGTGCGCGCCGGCGTCGCCGTGTTCATGGTGAGCGCGCTGCTGCTGTTCGGCACCAGCGCGTTTTATCACGCGGGCCACTGGACGGACGTCGGCAACGCCAGGTGGCGCCGGCTGGACCACGCGAACATCTTCGTGCTGATCGCGGGTTCCTATACGCCGTTCGCGCTGCTCCTGCTCGACCGTCGCAACGCCTGGTTGCTCCTTGGCGTGATCTGGGGCGGAGCATTCGCCGGTTCGCTCATGCGTCTGTTCTGGATCGGTGCGCCGCGCTGGATCTACGTGCCCATCTACGTTGCGCTCGGCTGGGCGGCGGTGTTCTGGATCGAGGACTTCAAGCGAACGGGCGGCACCGCGGTGGTGACCCTGCTGCTGGTGGGCGGCGCCCTCTACACGCTGGGTGCACTGGTGTACGGGTTCAAGCGACCGGATCCATGGCCGAAGTGGTTCGGCTTCCACGAGGTCTTTCACTTGCTGACGATTGCCGCCTTCATCGTGCATTACGTCGGCGTTTCGCTGCTCGCCTACCGCGGGTGGTGATCCGGTCGAGCGGAACTCCCTGCGCGGCGCCCGCGTCGGGACTCAGAGTTCCAGGGATGCCAGATCGCCCTTGCGCTCCAGCCAGGCCTTGCGGTCGCCCGCGCGCTTTCTCGCCAGCAGCATGTCGATCAGCGCATGCGTGGCCTCGTCGTCGTCGATGTCCAGGCGCACAAGCCGCCGCGTGTCGGGATTGATGGTCGACTCGCGCAGTTGCGGCGGATTCATCTCCCCGAGTCCCTTGAAGCGCGTGACGGTGACGGTGCCTTTGAGTTTCTCGCGCTCCACGCGCTCGAGCAGCAGTCGACGCTCCTCGTCATCGAGCGCGTAGAACACCTGTTTGCCCACGTCGACACGGAACAGCGGCGGCATCGCGACGAACACGTGCCCGGCCTCGACCAGCGCCGGGAAGTGACGGAGGAACAGCGCGCAGAGCAGCGTCGCGATATGCAGCCCATCGGAATCGGCGTCCGCCAGGATGATCACCTTGCCGTAACGCAAGCCATCGAGCTTGCGTGATCCCGGATCGCAACCGATAGCGACGGCAAGATCGTGCACCTCGGTGGAGGCAAGTACGCCGGAAGATTCGACCTCCCAGGTGTTGAGGATCTTGCCGCGGAGCGGCAGCACCGCCTGGAAATCCTTGTCGCGCGCCTGCTTGGCGGAGCCGCCGGCGGAGTCGCCTTCGACCAGGAACAGTTCCGTGCGCCCGAGATCCTGCGATGCGCAATCGGCGAGCTTGCCGGGCAGCGCAGGACCGCTGGTGATCTTCTTGCGCACGACGACCTTGCCTTGCCGGAGCCGATCCTGCGCGCGCTCGATCGCGAGCGCGGCGATGCGCTCGCCGGTCGCGACATGCCCGTTCAGCCAGAGCGAGAAGCTGTCGTGCGCAATCGTCTGCACCAGCGCCGCCGCCTGGCGCGAGCTCAGGCGTTCCTTGGTCTGGCCGGAAAATTGCGGATCGCGCAGCTTCACCGACAGCACGAAACTCAGTCGGTCCCACACGTCCTCCGGCGCGATTTTGACGCCGCGCGGCAACAGGTTGCGGAAGTCGCAGAACTCGCGGAGCGCGTCCGTCAGTCCCGTGCGCAGTCCGTTCACGTGCGTGCCGTGCTGCGCGGTGGGAATGAGGTTGACGTAGCTTTCCTGCACGAGTTCGCCCTCCGCGTGCCACGCGATGGCGAAGTCGGCAAACTCGCCCTCGCGCTGCATGCCGGCGACCAGGGCCGCCTCGGGCAGGGTGTCGAAACCGGCGAGTTGCGTTGCGAGGTAATCCCGGAGTCCGTTCTCGTAGAACCACTCGGTGGATTCGCCGGTGGCCTCGTCGCTCAAGGTGACGGTCAATCCCGGGCAGAGTACCGCCTTGGCCCGCAGCACGTGCTGCAGACGGGGCAACGCAATCTTCGGCGAGTCGAAGTATCCGGGATCGGGCCAGAAACGCAGCCGCGTGCCGGTATTGCGTTTCCCTACGCTGCCGACTTCGCGCAGTTCATCGACCGGTGCCCCGTTCCGGTAGCTCTGCGAATACTCCGTGCCGTCGCGACGGATGACGACTTCCAGACGCGTCGACAGCGCGTTGACCACCGACACGCCCACCCCGTGCAGTCCACCCGCGAAGCGGTAATTGCGCCCCGAGAACTTTCCGCCGGCGTGCAGGCGCGTGAGGATCAGTTCCACCCCGGTCACGCCTTCCTCCGGATGCAGGTCCACCGGCATGCCGCGTCCGTCGTCCGTGACCTCGACCGATCCATCGGCATGGACCGCAACGTCGATGCGCTTAGCGAATCCCGAAATGGCCTCGTCGACGGCGTTGTCCACGACTTCCTGCACCAGGTGGTTCGGCCGCGTGGTGTCGGTGTACATGCCGGGCCGGCGTTTGACCGGATCGAGTCCGGACAGAACCTCGATGTCGGCGGCGGAATAGCGCATGGTCATGGAGTGCCTGTGGGACGAGTGCACCGATGAGGATAATGGACTCGCGTCGGCTGGTTCCCCGGGGTCCGCGGCCGGGCGAAGTGCCCACGCCAGGCTCTGCGGGACACACCGGCCAACGCGAGGGCGACGATTCCGTGGCGGGCAGCGTGTTCCCGCGCGCCGTCACGCGAAACCCGTCTCCGCAACCCCGCGCGGAACCGGCGCGGGCCTGGCCGGAGCGACCTCGTGAAACGTTCGGGCTAGAATCCGTACTTCGCCGCTGCCGCGTTTTCCCATGACTCCCCTCATCTTCGTCACCGGCGGCGTGGTTTCGTCCCTGGGCAAGGGCCTTGCGTCCGCGTCGCTCGGCGCCATCCTCGAGGCGCGCGGGCTGCGCGTCACCCTGATGAAGCTCGACCCGTACATCAACGTCGACCCGGGCACCATGAGCCCGTACCAGCACGGCGAGGTCTACGTGCTCGACGACGGTGCCGAGACCGACCTGGATCTGGGTCATTACGAGCGCTTCGTGCGCACGCGCCTCACGCGCCGCAATGCGGTCACTACCGGTCAGGTCTACGAAAACGTCATCCGGCGCGAGCGACGGGGCGACTATCTCGGCGCCACGGTGCAGGTGATCCCGCACATCACCGACGAGATCAAGCGCCAGGTCGAGGCGGCGACCGAGGGCTTCGACGTGGCGCTGATCGAGATCGGCGGGACGGTCGGCGACATCGAGTCGTTGCCGTTCCTCGAGGCGATCCGCCAGTTCCGCGTGGAGCGCGGCGCCGACCAGACGCTCTACATGCACCTGACGCTGGTGCCCTTCATCAAGGCAGCGGGCGAGATCAAGACCAAGCCGACCCAGCATTCGGTCAAGGAACTGCGTTCGATCGGCATCCAGGCGGACGTGCTGCTGTGCCGCTGCGAGGAGCCGCTGCCCGACGCCGAACGACGCAAGATCGCGCTTTTCACCAACGTCCCCGAACGCGCGGTGATCTCCGCGATCGATCACGACTGCATCTATGCCATTCCCGACTGGCTGCATTCGCAGGGACTCGATGACATCGTGGTGCGGCAACTCGCCCTTGCCGTCGGCCCGCCCGACATGAGCGACTGGCAACGCGTGGTCGCCGCCGCGCGCGCCCCGCGCGACAAGGTACGCATCGCCATCTGCGGCAAGTACGTCGAGCACAAGGATGCGTACAAGTCGCTGGGAGAGGCGCTCCGCCATGGCGGGCTCGCGCATGCGCTGGAGGTCGAGCTCACGTGGCTCGAGTCGGAACAGATCGAGACGGAGGGTGCGGACGCCATCATGCGTGGTGTCGACGCGATCCTCGTGCCCGGCGGATTCGGCGAGCGCGGCTTCGAGGGCAAGGTCGCCGCGGCACGCTATGCACGCGAGCACGGCGTGCCGTATTTCGGCATCTGCTATGGCATGCATGCTGCGGTCGTGGACTTCGCGCGGAACATCGCCGGCCTCACCGGCGCCAACAGCACCGAGAATGCCCGCGCCACCATCGACCCCGTCATCGCGCTCATCACCGAGTGGACGACGGAGGACGGCGCGACCGAGCGCCGGTCCGATGCCTCCGACCTCGGCGGCACCATGCGGCTCGGCTCGCAGAAGTGCCGGCTGGCCAACGGGTCGCTGGCCCGTTCGCTCTATCGCAAGGACGTCATCAGCGAGCGGCATCGGCATCGCTACGAGTTCAACAACCGCTACCGCGAGCGGTTCGAACAGCTCGGGATGCGCATGGCCGGGGTGTCCATGGACGAGAACCTGGTCGAGATGATTGAGCTGCCGGACCATCCCTGGTTCCTCGCCTGCCAGTTCCATCCTGAATTCACTTCGACCCCGCGCGACGGCCATCCCCTGTTCTCGGGATTCGTTGCCGCCGCCCGCGACTATCGTGCGCTCCGTTCCGCGCCACGACTCGCGGATGAGAGCACCCGGGACGCCGCGGCATGAAACTCTGCGGTTTCGAGGTTGGGCCCGATCGGCCGTTCTTCCTGATTTCCGGACCCTGCGTCATCGAATCGATGCAGCTGCAGCTCGACACCGCCGGTACGCTCAAGGAGATCACTGGCGCGCTGGGCATTCCCTTCATCTTCAAGTCGAGCTTCGACAAGGCCAACCGCACCTCGGGCAGCAGCTTTCGCGGCCCCGGTCTCGAGGAAGGCCTGAAAGTCCTGGCAGAGGTCAAGCGCCAGCTCGGCGTGCCCGTGCTCACCGACGTGCACGAGTACACGCCGATGGACGAGGTCGCGTCCGTGGTCGACGTCCTGCAGACGCCCGCGTTCCTCTGTCGCCAGACGGATTTCATCCAGAAGGTTGCGAGCGCGGGCAAGCCCGTCAACATCAAGAAGGGGCAGTTCCTCTCGCCGTGGGAAATGAAACACGTCGCAGCGAAGGCGCAGGCCACGGGCAATACGCAGATCATGGTGTGCGAACGCGGCGTCTCGTTCGGCTACAACAACCTCGTTTCCGACATGCGTTCGCTGGCGGTGATGCGCGATACCGGCTGCCCGGTGGTGTTCGACGCCACGCATTCCGTGCAGCTGCCGGGTGGCGCCGACGGCAAGTCGGGCGGCCAGCGCGAATTCGTGCCGGTGCTCGCGCGCGCGGCGGTCGCGGTCGGTGTCGCGGGTCTTTTCATGGAAACCCATCCCGATCCCGACAAGGCCCTCTCCGACGGTCCGA
>JBGTIG010000132.1:0-3353 GCA_041745755.1 Lysobacterales bacterium | reverse complement strand
TACGCCGATGTCGATCATGGACGTCAACGAACAGGCCGTTGCCGCCGCCCTGGCGCACCACCGCGTCCAGCGGTTGATCCACGGCCATACGCATCGCCCCGCCGTGCACGACTACGACGATGGTTCGCGGCGCTACGTGCTTGCCCCCTGGCACGATCGCGGCAGCGCGCTTCGCCTCGAGTCGAAGGGTGAAGGCAGGCACCCGCAGTTTTCCGGGCTCTCGATTCCGTTCGCGGCGTAAGCCCGAGCCATGCGAGGCGCGGCCAGCCTCGGGACTTTGCAACGGATCCCAACGGGACACGCTCAGCGTGCCGGGCCGCGCCGCCGGGCGCTGCGGGAGTCAGTCCCGTCGAGCACCCGGCAAACAGTGCGGTAGACTTTCGCTGTTTGCCCCACTCAAGACGCTGTAGTCCGCGGTGGTGGCGGTTGGTCCACATCCCCTCGACCCGGGTTGCCCCTCGGCGTCGCGGTGCTGGCCTGCGTTCCCCGCCCACTCCGCCGGAGCCGCCGTGTCGCTGCCTGAAATCAAGTACCGACGAATCCTGCTCAAACTCTCGGGTGAAGCGCTGATGGGCGATGCCGATTACGGCATCGATCCGAAGGTGATCGTGCGCCTGGCACGCGAAATCATCGAACTGGTCCAGCACGGTGCGGAAGTCGGAGTGGTCATCGGCGGCGGCAACATCTTTCGCGGCGCCGGGCTCGCGGCGGAAGGCATGGACCGGGTCACTGGCGACCACATGGGCATGCTCGCCACCGTGATCAACGCGCTGGCGATGCAGGATGCGCTGGAAAAACTCGGTGCGTTCGCGCGCGTGATGAGCGCCATCAAGATCAACCAGGTTTGCGAGGACTACATCCGGCGGCGCGCGATCCGCCATCTCGAGAAGGGCCGCATCGTGTTGTTCGCGGCGGGGACCGGAAACCCTTTCTTCACCACCGACTCGGCTGCGGCGCTCCGGGCCATAGAGATCGGCGCAGACCTGATGCTCAAGGCGACCAAGGTCGATGGCATCTACAGCGCCGATCCGAAGAAATTCAAGAATGCGACCCACATCCCGCATCTCTCGTACGACGATGCGATCGCGCGCAAACTCGACGTGATGGATACTTCGGCGCTGTCGCTGGCGCGCGGGCAGGGGCTGCCGATGCGCATCTACGACATGAGCAGGCCAGGTGACCTGCTGCGCATCGTCTGTGGCGCGTCCATCGGCACGCTGGTGGATTCGCACGCGTGAACGCCCGGCGCTGGTCTGGCTTGCCGAAGACGCCGCCAGGCACTGTGCGATCCGGCACGCATCGCCGGCGCAGGAGCGCGTCCATCCACCCGCGGGCAACCCGGGCGCTGCAACAGGGCCCGTCCCCGGACGGGTTCGCGCGCAAGACAACTGTTGAATCGGAGGTTCAATGATCGACGAAATCAGGACGGATGCGGAAGCCCGGATGGGCAAGAGCGTCGACGCCCTCAGGCACGACTTGACGCGACTTCGCACCGGCCGCGCGAGCACGGCGCTGGTGGAGCATCTGAAGGTCAACTACTACGGTGCGGACGTGCCGTTGTCGCAGGTCGCCAACATCGCGGTCTCCGATGCGCGCTCGCTGACGATCACCCCGTGGGAGAAGCAGATGGTAAGCGCGGTCGAGAAGGCGATCATGACCTCGGACCTCGGCCTCATGCCGACGACCGCCGGACAGGTGATCCGCATCAACCTGCCGGCGCTCACCGAGGAACGCCGCCGGGACCTCTCGAAGCACGTCGCGCACGAGGGCGAGAACGCCAAGGTGGCGATCCGCAACATCCGTCGCGATGCGATGCATAACCTCAAGGAACTGCTGAAAGACAAGGCGATCACCGAGGACGAGGAACACCGGGCGGAAGCCGAGATGCAGAAATTGACGGACCACCACGTCGGCGAGGTGGACCTGGTGGTGCGCGAGAAGGAAAAGGAACTGCTGGAAATGTGAGCACTTCCGACGAAAATGCGCGGGAGCCGGCGGGCGACGGATCGCTTCCGCGTCACGTCGCCATCGTCATGGACGGGAACGGGCGCTGGGCCACGCTCAGACGGCGCCCTCGCACGTTCGGACATCGCGCCGGCGTCAAGGCCGTACGCAAGACCATCGAGCACTGCGTTCGTCGTGGCATCGCCGCGTTGACGTTGTTCGCCTTCTCCAGCGAAAACTGGGCCCGGCCCGCGTCCGAGGTGGGTGCCCTCATGGATCTTTTCCTGCGCGCCCTCGATCGCGAGATCGACGACCTGGCGAAACACGGCGTGGTCATCCGCTTCATCGGCGAGACCACCGCGTTCATGCCGGAACTGCAGACGCGCATGCGCCTCGCCGAGTCGCGCACGGCCGGGAACGACGGCCTGCGTCTGTCGATCGCCGTGAACTACGGGGGACGGTGGGACATCGTCGAGGCGGCGCGTGCGCTCGCGCGCGATGTCGGTGCGCGGAGGCTGGCACCGGACGCGATCGACGCCGCTGCCCTCGAGGCCCGGCTTTCGCTCGCCGATTTGCCCGATCCCGACCTGTTCGTGCGCACCGGTGGCGAGCGCCGAATCAGTAATTTCCTGCTCTGGCAGCTGGCCTACTGCGAGCTCCACTTCACGGATACCCTGTGGCCAGATTTCGACGCGGACGCGCTGGACGTCGCGTTTGCGGATTTCGGCACTCGCCAGCGCCGCTTTGGACGCACCAGTGCGCAACTCGCTGCTGGTGAGGCGCTCGAATCGCCCCTGCAGGCACCACGGAAACTGCGCGAATGCTGAGACAACGCGTGTTGGCGGCAGCGGTGCTTGCACCGCTCGGCGTGGCGCTGGTGCTGCTCGGCACACCGCTGGTGATCGCGTGCGCGTTCGCGCTGATCGTTGCCGGCGGAATGCGCGAGTGGGCGCGCGTGTCGGGACTGGATCGCGGGGGCCAGATCGTGTCCGCAGCGCTGGGACTGACGATGGTCGCGGTACTGTTCTGCACGCGCACACCCGAGGGACTGCTGTGGATCGCGGCAACCGGCTGCGTGTTCTGGCTTTTGGCGGCGCTATGGCTCGCCCGCTTCGACTTCGCACGGTCGCCGTCGCGCGCGCACACGCTGCTCAAGATGTGCGCCGGAATCCTGGTGATGCTGCCCGCGACTGCGGCGGCGTTGTGGCTGCACGGGACACCGCCGAACGGCGCGTGGTGGTTGCTGCTGGTCGTCGTGCTCATCTGGGTCGCGGATAGCGGCGCCTACTTCGCGGGCAAGCGCTTCGGTCGCCGCAAGCTCGCGCCGCAGGTAAGTCCGGGCAAGACCTGGGAAGGGGTGGGCGGCGCCGTTGCTGCGGTCACGCTGC
Organism: Lysobacterales bacterium; assembly: GCA_041745755.1. Classification (GTDB taxonomy): domain Bacteria; phylum Pseudomonadota; class Gammaproteobacteria; order Xanthomonadales; family Ahniellaceae; genus JBBQNY01. The sequence goes on along the minus strand of JBGTIG010000132.1, from coordinate 21 downwards.
TGGCGGTCGCGTCGGGCTGGC
>JBGTIG010000131.1:0-6685 GCA_041745755.1 Lysobacterales bacterium | reverse complement strand
GCGGTTCAGGTCGTCGTAGTCGAAGAGGTTGCCGTCGCCGCCCGTGGTCACGGCCGTGATGTTGTCGACCGCGTTGGTGGTGAAGTCGAGGTCGAGCCCGCCGGTGTGCGTCGAGAGGATGCGGTCGATGGCGTAGTCCTGATCAAAGGTGCGCGTCAGCGTGCGGCCGTTGCCCCAGGTGATCGTCGCCGCCGGACCGAACGGCAGGTACGCGACGTTCGACACCAGCGTGGTGTCGGCACCCTGCCCGCTCAGGCGGTACTTGACCTGAGTGATGCGGCCGGCACCGTCGCGCGTGTACTTGATCAGGGTCGCGCTGGGCGTGGTGATCTGCGTCACGCGGCCAGCGCTGTCGTGCGTGTACAGCGTCACCAGCGACTGCCCGGCGGTGACCTGCGCCTTGCGGGCGAGGTTGCCGAAGCGGTCGTAGCAGAGCGTGGTGCTGCCGGAGGGATCGGTGAAGCGCGTCAGCCGGCTCTTGGCGAAGTTCTCAAGCGTGGCATGGCAGCCCGCCTCGCGCGTGTCGTAGAAGAACGAGAGCTTGTCGGCCACGGTCGGGTAGCTGATCGCGGTCAGGCGGTTGAGCTTGTCGTAGGTGTGCGTACCGGTGATGTTGCGCGCGTCCTTGGCGGTCTTGCGGTTGCCGGCGGCGTCGTAGGTGTAAATCGCGGTGCCGGTGTCGGGGCTGATGAGCTTGGTGAGGTTGCCGAGGCCGTCGTACTGGTACTCCGTGGTCAGGCCCTTGGGATCGATGACCTTGCGCAGGTTGTCGATCACGTCGTACTCGTAGCGCGTCTCGGCCTCGATGCCGCCGACGTCCTGCAGCGTCTTCGCCAGCCGCCCGAGCGGGTCGTGATCCTGGTCGGTCACCGTGCCGAGGGCATCGGTGGTGGTGTCGGGATTGGCGTTGGCGTCGTAGGTGAAGTCGGTCGGGTTGGACTGCGCATCCGCCAGCGTCTGCAGCTGGCCGAGCTGGTTGTAGACACGGGAAAGCGTGCGCTTGAGCACGCCGCCCGGGTCCTTCGTGTCTTCCGTGAGACGGTTGCCGGCGTTATCGAGCGCGTACTCGACCCGGTTGCCGAGGTTGTCGGCAACCGCGGTCAGGCGGTGCGCGGCGTCGTAGGTGTACTGCGTGTAGCTGCCGTCCGGCTGCGTCACGCGGCTGACGAGCCCGGTCGGCTCATAGGCGATGGTGGTGATGCGGTCGTCGGTCTCCACGCTGTTGTTGGTGCCGCGCACCTTGCGGTGCGTGAGCCAGCCGCGCGCGTGGTAGACGAGATCGGTGACGACGAGGTTGGGATCCTTCATTGACAGTGGGCGGCCGGCGCCGTCGTACTTGAGGTACTCGGTGACCTGGCTCTGGGCATTGGTGATCTTCTTGGGATCGCCCTTGCGGTACTGGCAGGTGGCTGGCGCGCTCGCGCAACCGGTGTGGTCGGCCGGGAAGTAGGAGTGCGTGGTCGTGTCGGTCACGTCGGTGCGCGGGCCGTTGACCTGCTTGACCAGCCCGAGTAGCGGGCAAGTCGGATTGCTCATGGCGACGTCTGCCGCCTCGCAGTAGCTCGTGGTGGTCTGGCGAACGCCCGTTGGCGCGTTGGTGCTGGCGCCGCAGACGTAGTTGTTCGCGGCCGTGACGGTGGGGTTGATCTCGCAGCGCGCCGTCTCCTGGCCGCGCGCGTTGTAGGCCCAGCGCTGCTTCGATTCGACCGCGCCCGTCGCGTTCTCGATGCGGCGCTCGATGGGGAGCCGGTAGGTTGCGTGCCAGGTGGTGTGCGTGGTGCGCTGCAACACTTCCGGATATGGCGGATTTGCGCAAGAGTAGAACGACTCCGGTCCGCCGCCAATTGTCGAAGCGGGTTGGCTGCCCGGGAAAGCCCAGTTGGACCAACATGTGCCTCGAGTACACGACGAGCCGTAGTTCTCGCCAACATAGTGAGTCGACCCTCCGGGACACGTCATTTCATCTGTATCGCCGCCCACTCGTTCGACGCGCGCTGTTTCCAGACCCCGATAGTTGTACTCACGGTCGATAACAAAGACACCAGGGCCCACTGTGATGTTCGGAAGACCTTGCCAGTCATACGTGTGTCTCGTCGCACCCAATATCGAGCCGTCGGAAGTCGTGCTAGTTAGCTGCGCCAGCTTTCGGAAGCTTCCGGCGGAGAACTGGTATTTCCTGATCGAACCGCTCGGCAACATGACATCGACGTCGCCGTTGGCGAGATAGTTCAGCGCAACTCGATTAGCCCCACCCGCATGCTCGCTGCGGGTCACTCGACCTTCTTCGTCGTAGGTGTAGGTTGCGGTGCGCTGCTGGCTCGCGTCGATCACGCCGGTCAGGTGATGGGGATAGTTGGCAGCGACGCATCCGGCTACGGAAGCGCCCGACCAATCGCGGCACACTTGGGCAGTCTCCGCATATAGGTAGACTTGATCGACTGCGGAAGGCGAGTTCGATTGGAAGAGGCGACCCAGCGCGTCGAACTGGTAGCTCATCACCAAGGCACCATCCGCCTTGATGCGCACAAGCCTCATCTCGTGCAGCACATCTTCCGGCAACGGCCCGACGGGAATCGTTTGCGGGGCGTACTCGAACTGGAGCTTGCGACCAGTGTTGCTCGTGACCGCCATCAGTGCCCCGCGCGCGTTGCAGACTTGGGCGAAGAAATCTGTGTCACCGCAATAGGTGAACGAAAAAGTACGCGTGCCACTCTCTAGCCGATTCATGCGGCCCAATTCATTGAACCAATGGGTAGTTCCGTCACCTGGCTCGAGTCGCCAGCGGCCATGCGTCGCAGCAACAGCATCCTCTTCGCGAACCAACGCGATGCCAGCTTCAGTGCGCGATTGGTAGGCAGAACCGGAATATTCGAACTGAAACGCTTCAAAATATCCGTCTGAACGAATCCAATGAATTGGATTACCCAGTGATTGCATCAAGAGCCTGTCGGAGAAAGAATGGGCCCAACTGTCGTCAAACCCGGACAATAGGGGTAGTTCACGCAGTGAGTTGTAAGTTCGCGAGAAAGTTTGGCCTTCCCAGTCGAAATCGTCCTTCCGAAACTCCTTGTTACCTGTGGCGGGGATGCATGGATTTCCCACGGGGCAACCTTTGTACTGTTTCGACTGCTTCTGGATTTGGGCAGAAATGTCGTTCACACAAACCAGGGGCCAAGGGAAGTCCAACGGATAACTCTCGGAATGGGATGTGCCGAAGAAATTTACCGGGCACTCGAAGTAGTCGTGTCGATCGACCGAGTGCTCGTAGGGGGAGACCCAGCCGTCTTGAAACGTCAGCCTGAGCCAGCGATGCTGCGGCGGAGGCAGTTTGTTGCGGTAGACATACACATAGCCCCTGTCGGTAACGATCGGGCTCAGCACGGCCGTCCATTCTGCCGGTGGAAAAGGGCCATACGAGCCCACGAACTCAGCGGAGAAACCCTCGTAATGACGCGCTATCAGATCCGCAGCAGCAGCGCTATCTGACGGACAACCGAGCGTCATCACACCGGGGATGGCTTCTATCGGCCCGCAATCACCTTGCGGTGATCCCCAACCTCCAACGCCCATAACGTCGTAGATCTCGCTGTATTGCGGACCGACGGCTTGGCGCGGTACCGAGTACCCACTAGAAAAATTTCCCAAGCTTGGTGCGCTGGGGGTTGCAAGCCGTTCGAGGAATCGAGCGCCGATTGAGGGGATGGGCTCGGTGCGCAAATACTTCTCTGCCTCATACAGCGTGTTGAAGCAGACTGGAGGAGGCGACTGATCGGACCTCAGCGCGCAATAGCCGTCGTCGGCGAGCGCGACTTGCGAGAGCAACGCCGCGAGGAGCGCGATAAAGAGACATGGCGAGGGAGCGCGGAGAGGCACAGGGAACTTGCCGAAGCGAACGCGGTGAGCGTGCATGTCTGGACTCCTTTCCGGCTAGCGGCGTGCTGAGTCGCGAACATACTCCCGCGCCGGGCTCGGTGGAAGTGTGCCGGCCGGGACTTGCGGCGGGGCGCCGGGGTGACCGCTTCGCGTACTGATCGCGTTCGACGGGCGCCCCTTGAGCCAAGCAGCGGCGGTGGTCGCACCCTGCGGTCCTGGACACCGCGACGGTATGCTGGCGGGGTGGCTGCAGATGGGCACCGATGAACGCGATGAATCAGGCAAGCGTGGACGATGCGCTGGATCAGTGCGGGCGGTATTTTCGCGGGCACGGGTACGGCGTGTTGCGGGGCGTGCTGAGCGCGTCCGAGGCCGAGCTCTGCGCCAACTACGCGTTGCTGCAGACGGCGGTCCCGGATTATTTCAAGGTCGAGAACTCGCTCGGCTCGCAGGGTCGCTACGCCGACGCGTTGTCCGAATGCCTGCTGCTCAAGCTGCATCCGATCATGGAACGGGTTGCGGGCGGCGCGTTGTTCCCCTGCTACTCGTACCTGCGCATCTATCACGCGGGCGCGGAGCTGCCAAAGCACGTCGATCGTCCCTCGTGCGAAATCAGCACGTCGCTCACGCTCGGCATGCAGTCGCCGCGTTCCTGGCCGCTGCTGCTCGAAGCCGATGGCAGGCAGCTCGCGGTCGACCTGGCACCGGGCGACATGCTGCTCTACCGGGGCGCCGACCTGCCGCACTGGCGCGAACGGTTCGAAGGCACGCACTGGGTGCAGGCGTTCCTGCACTACGTCAGCGCCGACGGCCCGTACTCGGAATTCCGCTTCGACGGGCGCGAAGGTATCGGCCCTTTCGATGCGACCCGGCAACGTCGCCGCTTCGACAGGACGGACGACGCCGCGGCCGTCGCCGGCCCGGAAGCTTCTGGCCCGGCAAGCGCCGCCTGAAGCCCGCCTGCCGTTGTTGGATCGAATCCGTGCCTTTGCGTCGCCCGGATTGGGAAACCTCTGAACAAAGTTCGGATGTTCCGCGATACAGGGACGTATCGCCACGCATCCATCGATAGGCGATTGAATCGTGGGCGCCGGGTTGGGGCCTGCGCCGAACCCGGCGCCGGTCTGGCAAGTCAGGATGACTTGATCACACCTGCTCTAGCGGATTTCGCCTGCGGCGCGTTCGGCGGCGGCGATGCGGGAAGGGCTCGGCGGATGGCTCGAGAGATAGCTCGAAGGCCCATCGGTGTCGACACCCGGCGGCGCATCGGCAGTCAGCCGCCGCATGATCTCCGCGAACGCCCGCGGCGAACGCCCGCGGCGCTTCAACAGTTCGAAGGCGTAGGCGTCCGCTTCCTGCTCGTGTCCGCGCGAGAAGCGGTTGCTGACCAGGGCGGCGGGCACCGATACCGCCAGCGACGACCCCGTTGCATCGCCGAACAGCAGGCCCGCGAGCACGAAGACCGAGGAACTCTCGAGCGCCTGGCGCATGCCGTGCCGGTGTACGTGATGCCCCGCTTCGTGCGCCAGGACAGCGAGGATCTGCGCGTCGTCTCCCGCCATTTCGACCAGTTCGTCCGTCATGAAGATGCGACCGTCCGGCAGCGCGAAGGCGTTCGGTCCCATCGCGGGGGCGCGCACGAACGCCAGGCGCATTTCGGCCGCGCGCGGTTCGCCCGCGACCAGCCGGTTGAACGCGGCCTCGAGCTGGCGCTGGCGTGGTTCCGGAAGCCGGCTCGGATCGGTGAAGATGCGATCGAGCAGCTTGACGGTCTGATGGCTGATCTGCCGTTCCAGCGGAGGAGGAATATGTTCCGCCACACGGTGCGCCAGCAGCGGCAGGCCGAACTGCACGAACGCGACGGTCGCAGCGATGATGAGGAGGGCCGCGATGGCGATGGCCGTGCGACGCCGCTCGAGCCAGTCCGCCAGGTGTTCGATCCCGCCTGCTGACCCGGCGAACCACCGCGCCAGCTCGGGTGCATCCGCGCACTCGATGCGACCGCCATCGGGCAGGCCGAGAACACGGGGCGTGCTGCCGAGTCTCGGGCTGATGGCGATGCGATCGAGCGGCCATTGGCGTGCACCGATCGGCGTATCCGCCTGCAGCAGGACGGATTGCACGACCCGCAGGGTGACCGGATGCGCGCGCGCGGAGACGCCGTCGTACCAGAGGCCTTCGAGCGCGTTCACACGCCGAAGTCCACGCCGATGTCGAATGCATCGACGATCTCGGCGCCGGTCGCCGAACGCTGGCCTTCGGCTGCGGCCAGGAATTCGTCGATGCTGCCCTCGCTCAAAACGGCGAAGTGCGCCGCGCGGTAGCGCGCAAGGCGAATCATGGCCCACGGTGCCGCGAGCCCCAGGGTGGCGAGGATCGCTATCAGGTTGGTGAAGTAGATGACCAGCATGTCGCGCACGCGCAGGCTCGACTCGAAGCGGTGCGCGCCGAGCGCCGTCGAGTTCCAGAACAGATTGGCGTAACGCACCTGGAGGTAGATCATCAGGGCGAACATGCCTGCGTACAACAGCAGCATCGCGCCGAACAGCGCGCCGCCCGCCGCGGGCGAAGCGGCGCCGCCCGCTGGCGCATTGCCGATCATTGCGACGCCCAGCGCCACGATGAACGCGATGAACAGACCCACCCAGAGTCCGATTGCGATGAGGTACGGGGTGAAATAGTCGCCAATGTCCGCGGAGAATGCGAAGGGCTGGCGACCGAAGCGGTGTCCTCTGGCGACATATTCGTGCTGGCGCTTCTGCATGACCGGCAGGAGCAATGTGCCCGACAGCATCATGAGGATCGGCCAACC
>JBGTIG010000130.1:0-4757 GCA_041745755.1 Lysobacterales bacterium | reverse complement strand
CATCGGCGTTGCCGCCGCCCGCAGCGGCTTCCGCAGTGGGCTCCCGGACGTCGCCGGCGCTCATGCGTAGTCCACGATGAAGGGTGCGTGGTCCGAGAACGCGGGCTCCGCAGCGATGCTGCAGCGCTTTAGGCGCGCGCCCAGCGCCGGGCTGACCAGCTGGTAGTCGATCCGCCAGCCGACGTTGTTGGCACGCGCCGCGCCGCGCTGGCTCCACCACGTGTAGTCCGTGCCCTCGGGCCTGAGCGCGCGATATGCATCGACCCAGCGCGCCGGGTCGGCGCGCGAATCGTCAATCAGGGTATTGAGCCAGTTGCGCTCCTGCGGCAGGCAACCCGAGTTCTTCTGGTTGGAAGTCCAGTTGCGAATGTCCAGGCGACTGCGCACGATGTTCCAGTCGCCGCAGAGGATGTAGTCGCGTCCGCTGGCGAGCCACCCGGCGAGGATCGGCGCGAGCCATCGCATCACCTCGAACTTGAAGGCCTGGCGGAGCTCGCCCGATGAACCCGACGGCACGTACAGCGATACCACGCTGAGATTTCCGAAGCGCGCCTCGAGGTAGCGTCCCTCGTTGTCGAACGCCTCCCAACCGAGCCGCGTGCGCACTTCGTCCGGTTCGCGCCGGGAATAGATGGCGACACCGCTGTAGCCGAGCCGGGTAACCGCATCCCTGAAATGCGCGGTGTACCCGCGCGGAAGAAAGGCGGGTATGCGCAGCTGGTGCTCCTGGGCGCGGGTTTCCTGCACGCAGAGCACGTCGATGCACCTGCGCGGTTGGCGGAACCATTCGAAGAAGCCCTTCGTGGTCGCGGCGCGCAGGCCATTGGCATTGAAACTGACGATGCGCATTCGGCGTCGGCACCGGGCGGAAAACCAGCGCAGAGGTTACCCGACGCATTGCGTCGGCGGCCCGGACGTCGACGTCGTGCGTCTGTCGCCGGCTGCCGCTGCGACCCGGGCGGACAGCGGGCCACGGCGGCGATCCGGGAACCCGCCACCCACGCGGATGTCCCATGACTCCGGGAGCTTCAGGGCTCGGCGTCCCCCGCCCCATCCCACGCGCTGCCGCCCGCCTTTCGCCGCCCGGTACCATGCCCCGATGCTGCAATACCAACGCGATTTCCTGGAACTCGCGATCGCCCGCGACGCGCTGCGATTCGGCAGCTTTGCGCTGAAATCCGGCCGCGAGAGCCCGTATTTTTTCAACGCAGGCCAGATCAGCAGCGGAAGCGACCTGGCTGCGCTCGGCCGCGCCTACGCCGGCGCCCTTGCGCAGGCGGGTATCGACTACGACATGCTGTTCGGACCGGCGTACAAGGGCATCGCGCTTGCCGTTGCGTTGTCGATCGAGCTGGCCAGTCGCGAAGGGCGAAACGTGCCCGTGGCCTTCAATCGCAAGGAAGCCAAGTCCCACGGCGAAGGCGGCGCACTCATCGGCGCGCCGCTTGTCGGGCGAGTGCTGATCGTTGACGACGTGATCACGGCCGGCACCGCGATCCGTGAGTCGCTGGAGCTGATTGCGACGCACGGCGCGCGGGCGAGCGGCGTCGTGGTTGCGCTCGACCGTGAGGAGCGCGGGGCCGGCGATCTTTCGGCGGTTCAGGAAGTGACCCGCGAATTCGGCATACCCGTGGTCGCCATCGCCGGGCTCGCCGATTTGGTCGAGCTGGTTGGCACCAATCCTGCTCTACTTGAACACGGGCCTGCCCTGAGGCACTACCGTGAACGTTTCGGCACCCCGCCGACCTGAACCCGCTACGCACGCTTTGCCGGAGTACCGCAAGATGACGCGCACCTTTGGGCTGGCCAGTCTGACTTTCGCCGTCGCCGTCGGCTGCTTCCTGGCGCAGACCGCCAGTGCCGCGGGCAGGATCTACAAATGCCGCAACGCGCAGGGCGAGATCTACTACTCGCAGTCGATCGATCGCAAGCGTTGCGCCGGCGGCGGCGCGCAGCTCAATGCCGATGGAGTCGCCATCAAGCAGATCGAGCGTCAGAAGAGTGCGGAGGAACGCGCAGCCGACAAGGCAGCGGCGGAAGTCGCGGCCGCGCAGGCGGCGGAACGGGAAGCGGACGAGCTGGCCGATCGCGCACTCTCGGCCACCTTCGCCAACGACCGGGAGCTGTACAACTTTTATGCCGAGCAGCTCTCGATGGTGGACGGCGAGATCGCCGGCGGCAATGCGAGCCTCAAGAACCAGCAACGGAGCCTCGGCACCCTGCTCTCCGCGGCGGCCGATGCCGAACGAGCCGGCAAGCCCGTGCCCGAGCGCGTGGCCGAGAACATCGTGCTGGTCAGGAGCCAGATCGAGAAACAGCGTGCCCACATCGAGGCGCGGCGCACGCGCAAGTCGGAACTCGCGAACGAGCGTGACTACAAGATCCAGCGCTTCAAGGAACTCGCCGAAGCCCGCGAGCGACGCTCCGCCGCGCAATGATTCGCCACTTGCGGCACCGGGTGTCGAGGCCACGAAGCCGTTGACCCGGGTCCCGCAGCCGGGCCCCGCACTGCGCGAAACTCAGAAGGGCAGTTCAAGCGTCGGTTCGATCGCCAGCAACTGGGCGCGGAACGTGTCCTGGATGCGCACCAGCGCCGCGCGGTTCTCCGCTTCGAATCGCATGACCAGCACGGACGTCGTGTTGGAACTGCGCACCAGGCCCCAGCCGTCGGCGAAATCCGCCCGGATGCCGTCGAGCGTGGTGAGGCGGGCACCCTCGAACTGGGCGCGGCGGGCGAACTGTTCGACGAAGGCGTGCGTGCGACCTTCGGCCATCGGCACCTTGAGCTCGGGCGTGCTGAGCGCATTCGGCAACTCCGCGAACACCTCGGTGGCGTCGAGCCCGCTGCCGGCGAGAATCTCCGCGAGCCGCGCACTCGCGTAGATGCCGTCGTCGAACCCGTACCAGCGCTCGCGGAAAAAGAAGTGCCCGCTCATCTCGCCTGCGAGCTCGGCGTCTTCCTCGCGCATCTTTGCCTTGATCAGCGAGTGCCCGGTCTTCCACATGATCGGACTGCCGCCGTGGCCGAGAATCACCTCCTGCAATCGGGCCGTGCACTTCACGTCGTAGATCACGGTGGCGCCCGGCACGCGCCCCAGCACGTCGCGCGCGAACAGCATGAGCACGCGATCCGGATTGATGATCGCCCCGTCGCGAGTCACCACGCCCAGCCGGTCACCGTCGCCATCGTAGGCGACGCCGATATCGGCATCGAACTGCTTGACGCTGACCACGAGGTCCTGGAGGTTCGCGGGATCGCTCGGATCGGGGTGATGATTGGGGAAATTGCCATCGATCTCGCAATTGAGCGACACCACTTCGCAGCCGATCGCCTCGAGCACGGCCGGCCCGATCTCGCCCGCCGCGCCGTTGCCGGCATCGACCACGACTTTCAGCCTGCGCTCGATCTGCACATCCGACGCGACCCGGTCGATGTAGTCGCGGCGCACGTCGATTTCCTGCAGGCCGCCCGAACCCGAGGTGATGCGCGACTCGGCGATGCGTGCGTACAGCGCATCGATCCGGTCTCCGGAGAGCGTCTCGCCCCCGAGCACGATCTTGAATCCGTTGTGATCGGGGGGATTGTGGCTGCCGGTCAGCATGACGCCCGATCCGACATTGAGGTGGAAGGTCGCGAAGTACAGGACCGGCGTCGGCACCAGTCCGATGTCAATGACGTCGCAACCAGTGCCGCGGAGGCCCGTGATCAGCCCCTCCATCAGCTCCGGACCGGACAGGCGACCGTCACGAGCCACCACGATTTCGCGCAGGCCGCGCTCGCGCGCCTCCGATCCGATGGCGGCCCCGATGGTGCGAGCGACGTCCGCCGACAGCGTCTTGCCCATGACGCCGCGAATGTCGTACGCGCGGAATATGGATTGCTCCACATGGGAGAGTTCCGTTGCCGGAGTCTGCGCCTTCGCCGCGGTCGGCATCGGCGCGTCCGCGCTCGCCACCTTGGCCGCAATGGCCCGGCCCGCTGCGGTGAGCGGAGGCGCCGCCACCGAATGCACATCGCTCGGCATGATCTCGCCGTCCGCGGCGCTGAACTTGCGGACATGACCCAGCAGGCGACGACGTAACCAGAATGCGCCCATTCCCGCCGCGGCGAGCAGGGCCGCAGCGATCGCAAGCGCGGTGCTCGAAAGGCCGGCCAACAGCGGCAGCGCATCGCCGACCTGGAACGACACGGGATACACCGCGGCAACCATCAGTTGCGAACCGCGCACGGGCGCTTCAAGTCCGGGCGAGGAGGCGAGGTTCCTCGGGCCGAACGCCATGATCTCGAACTCTGCCCCGCCGGCGCGCTCCTGTCGCAGATCCAGCTGCACCGAATTCTCCCGCGCCGCGCTCTCCACCGGATCGGTCACGATGGACGCTGGCAGATCCGCATACAGGATGCCGACCAGTCGCTTGTCGCGAACCAGCGGACGCGCCTGCACGATGCGCCAGTCGTTCGGCCCGCGTCGAACCTGCGCCAGCGCCTCCCCTTCGGTGGCGCGCGCCTCGGAGAGGACCGCCGCGCGGGTGAATCCGAACCTCGAGAAATCCGCGACGTCGAGTTCCTCGACCCTGGGTGAGTACAACTCGATCAAAGCGCCCCGGCCCATCGCCGTGGTCAGGTTGCGGCCCGTGACTCGCCGCGATTCGGTCGACGCCAGTTGCGCCTCGCCGATGGGCGCCGCGGCGTTGTCGAGTCGAGTGCGGACGGCGTCGAGCGAACGCGCGACCTGTTCGGCTGCTTCACCGGCGACGCG
>JBGTIG010000129.1:0-8196 GCA_041745755.1 Lysobacterales bacterium | reverse complement strand
CGCGGTGTCGTCGAAGCCGCGCATGCCGCGCGCGAGGAATTCGCGGCGCGCAAGCGGCGGGTCAGGCTGGCCCCTGCGGATCTTCGGTACGCGCGCGGCGTTGGCGTGCGAAGCGCTCAAGCGTGGCTCCAGCCGTTCAGCGCCATTCGACGCGCAGAGTTCAAGTGTGCGCGCCGGGAGCTGAGGAAAGTGTAAAGGCGCGGGCGGGTCGGCGCCTCGCGGACCGGCGCGGTTACCCCTCGTGGCATCAGCGCTGGCTGACTTCCAGGAATCGCAGGAACTCCGCTCGCGTGCGCGCATCCTCGCGGAACGTGCCGAGCATCATCGACGTGACCATGCTGACGCCGCGCTTCTGGATTCCGCGCGTGGTCATGCACTCGTGCGATGCCTCGACCACGACGCCGACGCCGAGCGGATGCAGCGCCCGGTCGATACAGCGGGCGATCTGCGCCGTCATCTTTTCCTGCACCTGGAACCTGCGCGAATAGGCCTCGACGACGCGTGCGAGCTTGCTGATGCCGACGACCTTGCCGTCGGGCAGATAACCGACGTGGGCGCGGCCGATGATCGGCGCCATGTGATGTTCGCAGTGGCTCGAGAACTCGATGTCGCGGAGCACGATCATCTCGTCGTAACCGGCGACTTCCTCGAAGGTGCGGGCGAGATATTCGTCCGGATCGAGCGCATAACCCGAGAACCAGTCGCCGTACGCGTTCACCACCCGCTTCGGGGTGTCGATCAGCCCTTCGCGGTCGGGGTCCTCGCCGGCCCACGACAGCAGGGTCCTGACTGCCGCCAGCGCGTCGTCTCGCGAGGCGCGGGTGCTCGTCGCTTTGGGTCGCGCGGACTTTTTCGCTGGGCTCATCGTGCGGCTCGTGCGTGGGTTGGCCGCGCATCTTAACGGCCGGGTGTCACCAGACGCGACCGAACACGGCCTTGAGGTATCGCGATTCGGGCACCTCGGCGAGCACCGGATGATCGGGTGCGGCTCCCTGTACGTCGAAGACCTGCAGCGTGCGGCCGGCGGCCCGTGCCGCGCGCCTCAGGATTTCGAGGAAGACGTCGATGCCCACGAGCCCGCTGCACGAGCAGGTCAGGAACACGCCACCCGGAGACACTGCCGCCATCGCGAGGAGATTCATGCGGTAGTACGAGGACAACGCCTGTTCCATACGCGCGGCGTCGCGTGTCTGCCGGGAAGGATCGAGCACGACGACGTCGAAGGTTTCGCCGCGAGCGCGAGCCCCTTCCAGCCAGGCGAACAGATCCGCCTCGACAAACTCCACGGGCGTGCGCCGGGCGTTTTCGATGTCGAGGGCCGTGTCGCTGCGTACGTCGTCGCGGCGCGGCGCTCCGAGGTTGAGCGCAAGGTTGGCCCGCGCCTGCGCGACCACGGACGGATCGCGATCGACACCGACCACCCGTCGCGCACCGCGCAGGGCGGCATTGAGGGCGAAGCCACCCGAGTTGCAACAAAGATCCAGCACGCTGCGTTCCGCGCAGAGCGCGCCGAGGCGCGCGCGGTTGTCGCGCTGGTCGGCGAAGAAGCCGGTCTTGTGCGATCCGCCGGCGGCGACCGCGTAAAGGATGCCGTGTTCGCCGACGACCACCGGCTCGGGAGCCGGTGGCGCGCCGGCGTCGAAACTTTCCTGCTTCTGCACGTGCCGTTCCGCGCTCGCGTGGCAGCGCGCGCCGGCGAAGCGTTCCTGCAACAGCTCGATCAGGAGCGCGCGTTGCTTCCACATGCCTGCGGCAAACCATTCGATCACCAGCCGATCACCGAAGCGGTCGACGACCAGGCCTCCCAGCCCATCGCCTTCCGAATGCACCACCCGGTACGCATCCGTGATGGCATCGAGCGCAAGCACATCGCGACGGAGCCCGATGGCGCGGTCGAGCTTTTCCGCGAACCAGCGCCGATCCACCGGCATCTCCGCGCGATCCTCGAGCACGCGAAATCCGATGCGCGCGTGGCTGTTGTAGAACCCGCGGCCGGCAAACGAACCGTCCGGATTGCGCAGCTCGGTCACGGTGCCGGCGGCGGGCCGTGGCGTCGGCGCCACCAGCGCGCGCTGGAAGATCCAGGGATGCGCGCCGCGCCGCGGCGTCTTCAACTGGACGCTTCGGGTCGCGGGGTCCACCGGGTGTGTGCTGGGATCGGTCATGCGGGAAGGATAGCGACGTGGGCCTTGGCCGGCGCCCCGGGCCCATGTGCCATCGTTCGAGCGACAGGGGGCCAGTCGCGATCGCTTGCTACTTCGCAACTAGTCCCCACAACGCAGGCGATGGACCTGCCGCACGTAGCCGAAGCCACGCCAGCCGAGCTTGTCCGCGATCGCGTGCGCTGGCTGCGCAGCACCTTCATCGCCCTGGGCTGCGTGCTGGCGCTGACGTGGCTCAAGGTGCTGGAGTGGATTCTCGATGCCGATTTCCGTGTGCTCGGCATCCTGCCCCGCACGGTGTCCGGACTGATCGGGATCCTCACCGCGCCGCTGCTGCACGGCAGCTTCGAGCATCTCGCGGCCAACGCGCTGTCCATCCTCATCCTCCTGACGCTCGCGCTGTACGCCTACCCACGCGCCAGCCTGCGTGCCCTGCCACTGATCTGGATCGGCAGTGGGGTATTCACCTGGATGATCGGCCGCGCATCGCTGCACCTCGGCGCCAGCGGTGTCACCCACGGGCTCATGTTCTTCGTGTTCGTGGTGGGCATATTGCGGCGTGACCGCCCCGCGATCGCCGCCGCGCTCGCGGCATTCTTTCTCTACGGCGGCATGTTCCTCAGCATCTTTCCCCGCGATCCGACCATCTCCTGGGAGGCGCACCTCGGGGGAGGCATCTGCGGCCTCGCGGCCGCCTGGTGGTGGCGGCGTCTGGATCCTGCGCCCGCGCGCAAGCGCTACAGCTGGGAGATCGAGGAGGAGCTCGATGCGCTCGAACCGGGCGCCGATGCGCGCAACGAGCTCGAGCTGCCGCCGCCTGCGGTCTCGCCGCTCTGGAGCGGTCCCGTCGTGGCCCGCTCCGATCCGCGACGTGGCGTGCTGCTCAGTTTTCCGGATCGCGCGCAGTCACCGGACGATCCGCGGACGCTGCACTGATTTCCTTGCGGCGCCCGCCAGGGTGCCGCCACGGACGCCGTGAAAACCGGGCAGGTCCCTGCAACAATCCCGGCTTCCGCAATGGATCGCCAGTCCCATGTCCCAGCATCCCCGCGCGCGGGTCGTGCCCGCCCGATGAGCGCGCACGCGGCCACTCACCCCTGCGCGCGTCGACGCCGATGACCGCTGCGCACCCATTGCCGGTGCAGGCCGGCGGCGTCGAGGACTTCATCCTGCTCATCGAGGATGCGCTCGATCCGGCGTTCTGCGCCGCGATCATCGCGCGCTTCCAGGCGAGCGAGGGCGTCCTGCCGGGCCGCGTCGGTGGCGGGCTCATGCCCGAGCTCAAGCATTCGCGCGATCTTTCGATCAACCGACAGGAGCCCTGGCGCGACGTCGAAGCCGCGTTCAACCAGGCGCTCATGCGCGGACTGTTGCGCTATGTCCGCCGGTATCCCTTCGCGTTGATCGCACCCCTCATGCTGCAGACCCCCGGCGGCGGCATGCGCCTGACCGCCGAGCATCTCGCCGACATGCCGGATGCGACACTCGCGCCGGTGCTCGAGCAGGTTTTTCGTCCAGGCGACATTAACCTGCAGCACTACCTCGCCGACGAGGGCGGTTACCCGTACTGGCACTGCGAACTCTATCCCCGCGACGCGCACGCGGAAACACTGCACCGATGGCTGTTGTGGACGGTGTATCTCAATGACGAATTCGCCGATGGCGAAACGGAGTTCTTCTACCAGTCGCGCCGCATCGTGCCGCGCACCGGTGCCCTGCTGATCGCGCCCACGGCATTCACGCACACTCACCGCGGCAACCGTCCGCGCGGTGGCGACAAATACATCGCCACCAGCTGGGTCTTGTTCCAGCGCGCGCAACATCTCTTTCCCGCGTCACCGGCAGCGCAGCCGGGCGCCTGAACCCCGCTCCCTTGCGCTTGCGCGCAACGCCGCATCGGACCTGAACGACAATCGCCGATGCTTGCGCCAGGTGGGCGGCGATCGATCTGCGCGTCCGTATACTGCCCGGCAGTCCGACGCGTCTTGCCCAGTCGATGCCGTTGGGTAGCGGTCGAATCCCGGACGTTGCACAGGGGTGGGATCCTATGGCGCTGTTCGAAGGGATGGGAGTCAGCGGCTGGTTGCTGCTGCTCTGGCTGGCGTACTTTCCCCCGCTGGTGATCTGGATCGTGCTGCAGAAGCGCGAGCCCGCCGCGACCTTGACCTGGATCATGGCGTTGGCCGCGCTGCCGGTCGTGGGGTTCGTGATCTTCTACGTGTTCGGACCCCGGCGCATCAAGCGCAGCACCTCGCGCAGGCATACGAGCAACAAGATCTGGCAGGAGGCAATCGGCAAGAACGCCGCCCTGGCGGCGGCCGATGCACCGCATGAGCTGACGGTACGCCAGACGGAACTGGTCGAGAGCACCTGCGGGATGCCGCTCTCGACCGCGACCCGACTCGAACTGCTGGTCGATGGCGCCGCCACCTACGACGCAATGTGCGCGGCGATCGAGTCCGCCGAGCACCACGTGCACCTCGAGTACTACATCTTCGCCGACGATGCGACCGGGACGCGCATCCGCGATGCACTGGTCGCGCGCGCACGCGCCGGGGTCGAAGTGCGACTGCTGATCGATGGCGCAGGGTCCTTCGAGACCAGCGATGATTTCTTCGATCCCCTGCGCGAGGCGGGCGCGGAAGTCGCGGTGTTCCACCACGTGTACGGAATTGCCGGGTTCCGCCCGCACTTCAATTTCCGCAGCCACCGCAAGATCTGCATCGTCGACGCGACCATCGCGTTCGTCGGCGGCATCAACATCACCGACGACGAGAATCCGCTGGAGAAACCTGCGGATTACTTCCACGACCTGCATCTGCGGATGCAGGGTTCGGTGGCCAATCACCTGCAGCGGGTTTTCCTCGAAGACTGGCACTACGCGACCCGCAAACTGCCGGATCCGAAGGCCTATGTGCGCAGCCACGAGCCGGGCGAGTACGCGGTGCAGATCATCTCGTCGGGTCCGGATTGCAAGTGGGAACCCACCCACCGCGCCTATGTCGACGCAATCCATGCGGCAACCCGGCGGGTGTGGCTGATGACGCCCTACTTCGTACCGACGGAAGCGGCACTCATGGCGTTGACCTCGGCGGCGATGCGCGGGATCGACGTGCGGGTGATGGTGCCGGACAAGAGCGATACGCTGATGGCGAAGCTCGCGGCGCGATCCTTCTACGACGAAGTGCTGGAGGCGGGCGTGCGCGTGTTCGAGTACCAGCCACGCATGCTGCACAGCAAGGCGATGCTGGTGGACGACGGTTTCGTGCTCATCGGTACGTCGAATTTCGACAACCGCAGTTTTCGCCTCAACTTCGAGATCGACGCGGCGATCCACGAGCAGGAAATCGCCAGCGCACTCGCTGCCGTCTGGAAAAAGGACCAGTCCGACTGCCATGAGATCGAACGCGAACGCCCGCCACGGCCCTTCTTCACCCGTCTGAAGGAAGCCTCCGCGCGATTGCTGGCGCCGATGCTCTGACGGCCCGGGCGCGACCAGGGTCCCCGGACCCTTCCGACCGCCGCGTCCATCGCCTTTTCGAGTGCCCCAAGTATTCCCGCACCGGAAAGCGCCGCATAATGCGAGGCCCGTGATCGCACGGAGTTTTCGCGCATGCGCTGGATCTGGTCGTTGGCCGCGGTGGCTTCGGTGGCTCTGTTTTTCGTGATCGACTCGCCCGGGTTGCTGGCGCTCGATATCGTCGGCATCTTCGTGTTCGGCACCCTTGCGGTGTTCGCGTTCGCAGCTGCGCGCATCGACGCGTCGGCGCGCAGCGAGATGTCCCTGCTGAGCGCGGCCGATCTGGAGGTTATCCGCGCACGCGGCGCGGCGGCGCGGTCTACCGGTCCGGGTGACGGACCAGTGGTCGGTTCGCCGTCCGCCGGGAACGCGGCGGTCGAGAGTTCCATCGAAGCGCTGCGGGCCCGTGCGGCAGCCAGGCGCGAGCGGAGCCAGTGAGCGGGCTACCCGAGGCCGCCCCCACACGGCATTTTCTTCGCGCGGGGGCGGGTCGCGGTCGATTTCCGGTTGGTTTCAGTTCACGTTGTTGAACGGGGGCGCTCGCGCGGCACGATGATCGCTACCAGTCCGGGCGGGAAACGCCCACAATGGGGCTCGGACCGCGCAACAACAGGCGGCCGGTTACGGGAATCATCGACAGCGACCCGCAAGGGTCCTTATGGGAGGGCAAGTCATGACAGTAGAAGGTCTGTTGGTTGCACTGATTATCGGCGCCATCGCGGGTTGGCTGGCGGGACAGATCGTTCGCGGCTACGGCTTCGGCATCGTTGGCAACATCGTGGTGGGTATCCTCGGAGCGCTCCTTGCGAGCTTTCTGCTTCCGGCGCTCGGTCTCTCGTTCGGAGCCGGCTGGGTCGGCAGCATTATCTACGCGTTGATCGGCGCAATAATCCTCCTCCTGATCATCGGGCTGTTCCGTCGAGGTTCTGCCCGCGTCTGATCGCTGGCCATCCGGGCAGGCAACGGCTCGGAGCGGGAAAAAGGGTCGGCTTGCCGGCCCTTTTTCTTGTCGGTCCCCACGACAGCGCCTGCCCGTGACGCCTCCGGACTGGGGGCAGCTCGGGGGCTCGCTGGCGGGTGAAGTGCACGTCTGGCGCTGGCGGGGTCCGCGGCGCGACGCGCTCATCGACGCGCTGGTCGCAGCCTACCTTGGCGTCCCGCCGCTCGCGCTCCGCTGGTGCCTCGGCGCTCATGGCAAGCCCGCGCTGGTCGATGGCACGGTGGGCATCAACGTTTCGCACTGCGCCGGCGAGCTGGCCGTCGCACTTGCCGGCGATACCGAGGTCGGGGTCGATATCGAGATGCCGCGGCGCCTCCGGCGTCGCAGCGCGCTATTGCTGCGCGCGTTCACCGCTTCCGAGCGGGAGCAGCTTGCCGGTGCCGACGACAGGTCTGTGCTTCAGGCGTGGGCGATGAAGGAAGCGCTGGTCAAGGCGATCGGACGCGGAATCGCGTATGGCCTGCGCAATATCGAGCTCGATCTCTTCACGGCAACACCGCGCCTGGCAGGACTCACGGGTCCGGCTGGCCCCCCGTCACGTTGGCAACTCGAGGCGCTGCCGCAGACGGATGCGGCGCTGGCCGCAGTTGCCTGGTCAGGCGCTCCGCGGCGCATCCGGCAATGGCGGCTCGAGGCTGCGACGACCCGGGAGCTTGCTGCGTCCTCGATGCAGTCACGCCCTTCGCGAATACCCCTCGCTTCATGAACTCGGCCTACTTCGACGATATCGACGAGCTGACACTGCGCCGTGCCCGCAATGGCGAAAGCGCCGCCTTCGCGCGACTTTACGATCGCTACGCGAAGCCCGCCTACAATCTGGCGCTGCGCATGCTGGGCGACAGTGCCGCGGCGGAAGACGTGGTGCAGGAGGTGTTCCTCAGGCTCTTCGATCGTGTGCGCGGTTACCGTGGCGACGCGCCATTCGGGGCGTGGCTGCGGCGCCTGGTGGCGAACGCGTCGATCGATGAGCTCAGGCGGCGCCGCTGGCTCGAGAGCGAGGCCGAGCTGCCGGTGTCACAGCTGCCGCAGACGCGCGCGATGGGCGAAGCGCAGGTCGAAGCCTGGCAGGCGCTGATGTCCCTGCCCGCCACTGCGCGCGCGATCGTGATCCTGCATGAGATCGAGGGGTTCACGCATGGCGAGATGGCGCTGATGTTCGGACAGAGCGAGAGCTATTCGAAGTCGGTACTGTCGCGGGCATTGCAGCGATTGCGCGCCGACCTCGCACCACCAGACACGGAGGGAGCCGTTGCGGCCGCCAACGCCCCGCGTTCGTCATCTTCATCTTCGTCGGCTCCCGACACACCCACCGGCGAACTCCCGAGGAACACCCACCATGCCATCGTCTGATTCCGTCCCGCGCGCGCACTGGTTGCAGTTGCCCGAGATCGATCCACCGGAGCAACTGCGCGCTTGCGTCCTCCGCGAATGGGAGCAGTCGCTGGCTGCTGCCGCGGCGCCTGCCGGTTTCGGCACACGCGCGCTACCCGCATTCGCGGCGGCGGCAGTGGCCG
>JBGTIG010000128.1:0-13317 GCA_041745755.1 Lysobacterales bacterium | reverse complement strand
GCTTCGATCACGGTGATGCCGGCCTTGGCCAGACGGTCCTGAACCTCGCGCTGCAGATGCTCGCTGATCTCGGTGGAGTGCGAACGCAGCGCGATCGTGTGTTCGTCGTGCAGGTCGTACGGATAACTCGTTGCCATCTGGCGCAGTGCAGCCTCGCTCTGCACGTGCAGGAAATTCTCGTAGTCATCGACCTCGAAAATCGCCTCGGCGGAGTCATGTACCTGCCACACCACCACCGCCGCGATCTCGATCGGGCTGCCCTCGATCTCGTTGACCTTGAGCTTGTTCGACTCGAAGTTGCGGATGCGAAGGGACACCTTCTTCTTGGAGTAGAAGGGATTCGCCCAGCGCAGGCCGGGGGTGCGCTCGGTACCGACATAGCGGCCGAAGAACTGCAGGACCACGGCCTGGTTGGGCTGCACGATGAAACAGCCGAACAGCAGCACGAACAACACCACCAGCACCGGCACCACCACCAGCACGCCGCGAACCAGCAGGAAGATCGCGACCGCGTGCAGCGCCAGCAGCAGCAGCAGGATTGCCAGTCCCGATGCGGTACGGACTTGTCGTTCCTGAATCATGTTTGCCACCCCCTCTTTGAGTGGGCGTAAGATATCACAAAGATATCATTGTGCAACAGGTGCGGGGGGCTCGGCGCGGGGGTCCGCAGCGCGCAGCGCGCGGAGGCGGATCAGTGGCGAGGGAACGCGCTCCGAAGCCACGAAAAGGTCGCCGCTGCGGGAATCGAACGCCAGCGATTCCGCCTGGGGCAGGTAGGAAAGCTGGAGCGCGCCCGGGGGTTTTCGCAGCGCCTGTCGCCATTCTTCATCGGGTCCACGCTGATAGAGGTAGGTGTCGCGGTAGGTCTGCACTGCGAGCACGCCGTCGGGGCGAAAGGCCATGCCCGTGACCTGCGCCCGGAACCGCCCGAGGCTGGGCTCGCGCGCGAGTTCGAGCGCTGTCGGCTGGGGCAGTTCCCGCACCTGGGCGATTTCCTCCGCCACGAGCGCTGCATTCGCCGGGGCGGCGAACAGCGCGGCGAGCGGCAGGCGGAAGAGCTGTGCCGGGACGCGACGCTTGGAAAGCAACAGGATTTCCCCTCGCGCCTCGTCGATGGCGATGGCTTCGCAGTCGCGCGCACCGTCCGGCCAGCGAAACTCCAGCTTGCGCGCGAGCGGGAGGATCGCGTCCCGGATCTCGGACGGTTCCTCGACCAGCAGCAGGTCGAGCGTGGTGCGCACGCCACCGTTGTCGCCGGTGTCGGCAATCAGGAGATAGTGGCGATGCCCGCGCGAGAATCCGGCGAGGTCTTCCCAGTCCACGTTGCGGGCCCCCGCGATGCTGAAAGTGGCGCGCTTGTGTCCTGATTCGCTCATGGCGATGACTTCGGCCGGGTTGCCGCTGTCGTTCACCGCCCACAACACACCAGCATGCCTGCGTGACACTGCCAGGCCACTGATCTCGGAGAGTGCCTCATCCAGGACGACACCGGCGATCTCGGGCGGCTCGAAGGGTACGGTCGGATCCCCGGCTTCGGCAGGCATCGCAGGCAGCAGGAATGTCGCGAACACGACCACAAGTGCGCACTTGCGGATCGCGAGAATAAAAGCCGGCTGTTCGTGCTTCGCACGCATCAACGCGGCGCCGGCGCCGGAAGGATCGCGTCGAGCGACACTGCTTCCGCGGAGACGATGCGGGTTGCGCCGAGGAGTCCCACGCTGTGAAAGAAACCGACGGGATCGCCGTCCCCGACGCCGAAGGCGATGTGGCCGGCATCGAAACCCGCCAGCGCCGCGTCGTAGCTTCGCCAGCGTCCGTCAACCCAGGCCTGTGTCCACGCGTGCGGAACGAACACCCGTTTCCTGTCCACGAACTCCGGAGCGAACGCAAGACCACTCACCACCCGCGACGGAATCCCGACGCTGCGCGCCATGGCCGCAAGGAGGAGGGCATGTTCCGTGCAGTCGCCCTCTCCGGAATCGGCGGTCTCCGCGGCCGACGCGTAACCGATGCTGAGGTTCTTCCTGCCGATGTGTTTTCGCACCGCGGCTTCCAGCAGGGACATGCGCTCGGCAGCTCCGCTTACCGCTCCCACGGCGGTGCGAGCGAGGCGCTTCACGTCGGCGTCGTCCGACTGCAACCAGGCTGTCGAGAACGCATCGGCCGGCACCGGACCGGCGCTGGCCGCCCTGCCCGCAATCGGCGTGACCAGCACTTCCCATTCCTGCGTCGAGCCCGGGACGCGGCGCACGCGCTGCTCCGCCGTTTCCGCGAGACGTGCGTTGCCGGCGCTCGGGGCGATGCGGATGCGATAGCGCACGGGTCCGTCCAGGATGTCGCGATCGAATCCGGTGGGGGCCTCGACCAGCGTGCGCGCCAGCACATCGGTGGACTGATTGGGAGCCAGCGCACAGGCGCGGTCGCAGTCGAGCATCTCCAGCGCCACTCCGAGCAAGGGCAGACGAACCCGCTGCGCCCGATGCCACCGGTCTACCCATACCGTGCCCTCGATCCGCGCGCCGCCCACCTCGATCGACTGCT
The DNA here is from genome assembly GCA_041745755.1 of Lysobacterales bacterium. Lineage (GTDB taxonomy): Bacteria > Pseudomonadota > Gammaproteobacteria > Xanthomonadales > Ahniellaceae > JBBQNY01. Next base: position 10,776 of record JBGTIG010000128.1, on the reverse strand, counting down.
CGACGCGCACCAGCACCGCACTGCGCCCGGAAAGCATGACGCGTTCGCGACCCACGACCCGCAGATTCGTGGTTGCGGCCGTGAGCGAATCGCCGAGGTACGTCGGGATCGACAGCGTGGTGCCGGGCGCCAGTCCCGCCGCCATCTGCCGAAGGCGCGCGCCTTCGCTGAGCACGGCGCCGGTCGGCCACGGCAGCGTCCGGGTGTCCACCGCGTCCCCGGTTTGCTGTTCAACGTGCAAACGGGCGTTGGCGATGCGACCACGCACGCTGTTCCGCGTACCGCCCATCTGCGTGATGGCCTCGAACTCGAGGGGCACTCCCGCGACGGTTTCCGTGTGGCGTTCGCTGCTTTCGAACACCAGCGGCGTTCCGCCGCGATCGATCTCGAATCGCGTCGTCGAGGTGGTGACGACCCGGTCGCCTTCGACCTTCCGGATTGAATGCAGGTGGCCGATCTTGCGGCCTTCCAGCGTCACCCGCATCCACGACTCCTCCGCGATATCGCCAACGGGCGCCGTGGCGACGCTCGCGGCTGCGGTCGGGCAGGGAACATTCGTGCAGACGATGCCGAATACAAGCAGGAAGACGACGCTCGCGGGACTCCGCGTGGCCGGATGCGCAAATGCTGGATGCATTTCGACATCTTGCCAGCAAGCGCACGCGGAGTCCCGCGCGATTTGCTTCTAGACTGATCGCAATTGCGCCATGGGAGAGAGTGCGTGCAGTGGGGAACGCCGCTGACTGCAGGAGCGGGCCGGCTGCTGTTGCTGGGTTCCGGGGAGCTCGGCCGCGAAGTCGCCATCGAGGCGCAGCGCCTCGGGCTCGAGGTGATCGCCGCCGATCGCTACGCCCACGCGCCGGCGATGGCCGTGGCACACCGCGCGCACGTGCTCGACATGCTCGACGGTGCGGCGCTGCGCGCGCTGGTCGGCCACGAACGACCGACGTGGGTGGTTCCGGAGATCGAGGCGATCGATACCGCGACGCTGGTCGAACTCGAACGCGAGGGGCTGCGAGTCGTGCCTTGCGCCCGCGCGGTTGCGTTGACGATGGATCGCGAAGGGATCCGCCGGCTGGCGGCGGAAGAACTCGGACTGCCCGTTTCGCCCTATCGCTTCGTCGAGGACGCCGCATCCTATCGTGCGGCCGTCGCAGCGCTCGGCCTGCCTTGCGTCGTCAAGCCGCTGATGAGCTCATCGGGAAAGGGACAGAGCATCGTGCGTGCTGCTTGCGATGTCGAGCCCGCGTGGCGGCTTGCGCAGGCGGGTGGCCGTGCCGGCAGTGAATGTCGCGACAACAGCCGGGTGATCGTCGAGGGATTCGTGCCCTTCGAGTTCGAGCTCACGATGCTCACCGTGCGGCATGCAGAGGGCACGTCGATCTGTGCCCCCATCGGTCACCTCCAGGTCGCGGGCGACTACCGTGAATCGTGGCAGCCGCATCCGCTCGAAGGATCGGTGCGCGAACAATGCGAGGCGATCGCCGAGACGATCACCGGCGCCCTCGGTGGACAGGGGATCTTCGGCGTGGAACTTTTCGTCGCCGGAGACAAGGTCCTCTTTTCCGAGGCGTCGCCCCGCCCACACGACACCGGCATGGTGACGATGATCTCGCAGCGACCCAACCAGTTCGAATTGCACCTGCGGGCCGCGCTCGGATTGCCGATTGGGGAGATTGCCCAGCTGGGCCCAGCGGCTTCCTGCGCGATCGTCGGCAAGGGCAACGGCGTGCCGCGCTATCGCGGCGTCGCGGCTTCGATGAAGGCGGCCGGGACCCGGGTGCGGCTCTTCGGCAAGCCCGTCGTTGCCGGCGAACGCCGGCTTGGCGTTGCGTGCGCACTCGGGTCCGATATCGCGGACGCGCGAAGAATCGCCCGCGAAGCGGCCGCGTGCATCACTGTCGAATTCGAAGGGGAGGGCGACGGCGCGGTGGCTGACTTCTACGCACACGCGACCACCGGCAGCGCGCAAAAGACCTCGTCGAGGGGCCACTCGCATGATTGAACCGGTGCGGTACGCGGTGTTCCTGTTCCCCAACGCGCAGACGGAACTGGGCGAGGCGCTGTCGCCTTACCTCCGCGATGGGCCCTCGGGCAAGCACGTGCTATGCAGCGAGATCGATGCTGCAGGGCCGCTGTTCGAGATGACCGTGCACTCACTCGATGCGCAGGGTGCGGCGCACGACATCCTGCTCATGGTACCGGTCGCGATGGTCAAGCTCGTGATCGCGGTGCAGCAGGGCAGCCACTTCGGCTTTGCGCGCCGATCGGCTGAACGGCGCTCGGCGACCGTCGCTGCCGTCACTCCGGCAACGGATCCTGAGCCGGGCTGATTCCGGGGTCGATCCAGACGCCAGCCACGAGATGCTGCTGCGGCCGGAAGCCGGATTTGTAGTGCATGTTCGGATGTTTATCGAGCCAGTAGCCGAGATACAGGTGTGGCAGGCCCAGTTCGCGCGTCAGAGCGATCTGCGTCAGGATCGAGAACGTCCCGAGACTGCGGCGGGACCACTCTGGAGCCGGATCGAAGAACGTGTAGACGGCCGAACAACCCGAGGAGGTCACGTCCGTGATCGCGATCGCGAGCGGTCGTGGATCGCCGCCCGCGCGCACGCACACGAAGCGCGTGTCGGCCCAGTCCGCCAACAGCATGGCGGCCAGCGCATCCGCGTCTCCCGCCTCCATCCCACCCCGGGGATGACGGGCAGCGAGATACCGCGAATACAGCTCGAGGACCTCGGCATCCACGCGCGCGGGCTCGAGTGCCACCGCAAGATCGGCGTTGCGTGCCAGGCACCGGCGTTGGGCGCGATTCGGGCGGAAGCGGCCTACCGGGACGCGCACGGGTACGCAGGCAGCGCAGGCGCGGCAGCGAGGTCGATAGACCAGATCGCCGCTGCGACGGAACCCCGCTGCCAGCAGGTGGGGAAACATCGTCCCCGGAGCGTGCGCTTCGGCGTCGAGCACGATGTTGCGCGCGCTGCGCTCCGGCCAGTAGCCACAGGCGTGATCGCGGGTTTCCAGCATCCTCACCGTTGCCATCGGTTGACCGTCAGGCAGCGAATGCGGGAACGCTTCCGGATCAAAGCACGCCGAACAGATGCAGCGTCACGAGCACCGCCCCGAGCGTGCAGGCGGCGAGCAGCCACAGGCGCATGCGCGAGGCGCGCGACGCGGCGTCCACCGGTGCGGATGCGCTGGGAGAAACGTAGCCGCCCTCCGGCACTCTCGTCGTGGGTACCACGTCCGCATCGCGAAGAATCTCGCGTGCACGCGCGAGATCGTCTGGATGCACCCATACCTGGGGCCACTGCGCCTTGGTCTGGCGATCGCTGTAGGGCATGTGGCGCCGGTCCCATCCTTCGGCCCAGCGTTTGCGGTTACTGACGATCGGCTCGATTCCCCCGATGCGCAGGAGAGCGACCACTCGATCCACGTTGTCCAGCCGCGGCGACGCGAAGATCTGACGCATGCCTCACGCCTCCCGGTGGGTGAGTGTGGTGAGCCGAATGAGACCTTCCTGCGCGGTCGAGGCAACCAGCACGCCCGCCTGCGTGTAGAGACTGCCGCGCGCAAGACCCCGCGCACCCTGCGCGCTCGGACTGTCGCAGGAATAGAGGAGCCACTCGTCGATGCGGAAGGGCCGATGGAACCACACCGCATGGTCGAGACTGGCCATCTGTACATCGGGTTGGAAATACGAGATTCCATGCGGCAACGTGGCGGTGCCGAGGAGGTGGAAGTCCGTGGCGTACGCCAGCAACGATCGATGCAGTTCCGGCGTGTCGAGCTCGCCGGCGGCCACCGGCGACGTCAGCCGGAACCATACCTGATGGAAGGGAGGCCGCTTGGGCCTTCGCAGCTCGTCCCGCGGATACACGTGCCGGAATTCGAACGGGCCCTCGAGCGAGAGCCAGCGCTGCAGTTTTGCCGGGAGCCGTGCGAGCATCTCCGCGGGCAGCGGCTCGGACGACTCGACGTCATGCGGCTGCGGTACCTCCGGCATCGACAGCTGGTGCTCGACGCCGGGCTCGTCGATCTGGAACGACGCGGCCATGACGAAGATCGGCTCGCCATGCTGGATCGCGACCACCCGCCGCACCGAGAAGCTCCTGCCATCGCGGGATGTTTCGACCTGGTAGACGATGGGAGCGGCGATATCGCCGGCCCGGAGGAAATAGGCGTGCAACGAGTGCACGTGCCGGTCGTCCGGAGCCGTCTGCTGCGCAGCCGAGAGCGCCTGACCCAGCACCTGCCCGCCGAACACGTAGTTGGTGCCGATGTCACGACTCGCGCCGCGGAACAACTTGTCCTCGAGGCGTTCGAGTGCCAGCAGGTCGATCAGTTCGGCAATGACGCCCGCGGAGGTCGTGTCGTTCATGGGCCAGCAATTCCGGAAAATGAGGTGATGCGCTCCAGCCCCGACCAGCGGACGACGTCCCGCCAGGGAAACTGCGGACCGGGGTCGCGCTTGCGCAGGACCTGCACTTCCGGGGCGTCGCTCGACGGCACCTTGTCGCGATCGAGGTCCTCATGACCCGCAATGCACACAAGGTTCGGCAACCCGGACCGGAGCCAGCGCAGGAGTTCGACGAGGGCGTCGATCTGCGCCTCGGGATACGGGTCGGACATGTGCTGGCGACGCGAGTCGAACCAGCCGGGAAAGCGTCCGAGGTTGACCAGTTCGATGCCGACCGAGCGCGGGTTGTAACCACGCGTGTGGTGCGCGATGCGTTCGATCGGCACATAGCGGTGCACGGTACCGTCACGGTCGACGTAGAAGTGCCCGCTGAATCCCGTCTGGCGCTCGGTGTCCTGCATGCGCTCGCCGAACTCGCGCGCGAGTGCGAGGTCCGGCAGCTCCGTGCAGTGGATCACCACCAGGTCGATCGCGCGAAGCTCACGCAGCTCGAGGCGCTCGATGTAGGACAAGGGCTGGTCGGTGAAGTCGAAAGCGGCCGGCATCGTTTCTCGGGGCAGGGCAGCAATCGCGCGATGCTAACATTCGCGCATGTTGTGCCTACTCCGCCGCACCGCCTCGATGCCTTGCGGCGCTGACCGAATGCCGCGATGACTCGCGGCCTCGCGATACTTTCCCACGGCCTCGAGTCCGGCCCCGAAGCCTCCAAGGTGACGGCGCTGGCGCGCGCGGCCGACGCGGCGGGGTGGCGCCCGTTGCGACCGGATTACCTCGAGTTCGACCGCGGCCGCGACGAAGCCGCGGTGGCGCGGCGGATTGCCCACCTGTTGACCCATGTCGAGCCGGGTGTTCCGCTGGTGCTGGCGGGATCGAGTCTGGGCGCGTTCGTGTCCGCGCGCGCTTCCCTTGCGGTACCTGTAGCGGGACTGTTCCTGGTGGCACCGCCGCCCCGCATCGAGTGGTTTCCCGATCCGCTGGACGCGGCCCGGGTACCGACCACGATCGTCCATGGCTGGCACGATGAGTTGATTCCGCTCGAGCCGGTGCTCGCCTTCGCACGGGAGCGGAGCGCACGCGTGCACCTGGTCGACGACTCGCATCGGCTGGTCAATCACGTCGGGCAATGCGCGGAGTGGTTCGCGCAGTTCCTGCGCGAACTCGCCGTGTGAGCACGGCCCGGAACCCCAGCCAGCTCGCCTGGTTCGTAGCCTGCCCCAAGGGACTCGAGCTGCTCCTGGTCGATGAGTTGCGCGGACTCGGCGCGAGCGAGGCACACGAAGCGCTGGCTGGCGTGCACTGTCGCGGCGACACCGAATTCGCCTATCGGACCTGCCTCTGGTCGCGTCTCGCCAGTCGGCTGCTGCTGCCGCTTGCCGACTTCGGCGTTCCCGGCGAGCAGGACCTCTACGACGCCGTGCGCGCCATCGACTGGCGTGAGCATCTGGTGGCTGGGAACACGATCGCCGTGTCGGTGCATGGAACCACGCGCGCGCTGACGAACAGCATGTTCGCGGGCCAGCGGGTCAAGGATGCGATAGTCGACCGGCTGCGCGCCGAAGGGCTTGATCGGCCCAACGTCGACAACGCGTCGCCCGACATGCGCGTGGACCTCGTCCTTCGCCACGAGCGCGCCATCCTCAGCCTGGATTTCGCCGGCGAGCCACTGCATCGACGCGGCTATCGGCGCGGCACCGGCGCTGCGCCGCTGAAAGAAAATCTGGCGGTGGCGATGTTGCTGCGCGCCGGCTGGCCAGCGATTGCCGGCAGTGGCGCGCTGGTGGATCCGATGTGCGGCTCCGGCACTTTGCTGATCGAAGGCGCGCGCATGGCTGCTGACGTTGCACCCGGGCTCGATCGGGAGCGGTTCGGAGTGCACGGGTGGGCAGGCTTCGACGCCGGGCTCTGGCAGCGCCTTCGCGACGAGGCCCGATCGCGCGCCGATGCGGGTTTGCGCGGGCTCGAGAGGCGCTTTTTCGGCAGCGATGCGGATCACGCGGTCATCGGCGCCGCGAAGGCCAATGCCGAGGCCGCTGGCGTGGCGGGATTCATCGCGCTGGCGGTACGCGATGTCGGGGCCGTCGTCGCCCCGTCGGGCTTCACGACGGGCCTCGTGATCAGCAACCCGCCCTATGGAGAACGCCTGGCCAGCTCCGATCTCGAACGGCTGTACGCCTCATTCGGCGACGCGATGCGCCGCGATTTCGCTGGCTGGGAGATCGCGCTGCTGGTGGCCGACAAGGGACTGGGACGAGCGACCGGGCTTGCGCTGCGCCGTCGTTACCGGCTGCACAACGCCGCGCTGCCGGTGGAACTGCTGCTGCTGGACCCATCGCCGCGCAAGCCACGCGAGCAATCCCCGCCGCGGCCGGTCACTGCGGGCGAGCAGTCGGTGTTCAATCGCATCCAGAAGAACGAGAAGCGACTGCGTGCCTGGCGCAGACGCGAAGGGATTGGCTGCTGGCGCGCGTACGATGCCGATCTGCCCGAGTACGCGGCCGCCATCGACGTGTATCGCACGGATGCCGACCAGGAATGGCTGGTCGTGCAGGAATACGTGGCACCGCCCGAAATACCCGTCGAGACCACGCAGGGAAGGCTGCGTGAGCTCGTGCACGCCGCCGGTGCAGCGCTCGACGTCCCGCGTGCGCAGATCGTGGTCAAGCAGCGGCGCACGCAGACGCGCATGCAGCGACCTGGCCGCGCTCACCCTGGCGGGGAGACCCATGTCGTTATGGAGGACGGGCTGGGTTTCGAAGTCAATCTTCGCGACTATCTCGACACCGGCCTGTTCCTCGATCATCGCCCGATGCGCGCACGCGTGCGCGCGGCATCGGGCGGCAAGAGGGTGCTGAATCTCTTCTGCTACACCGGAACGGCGACGGTGCATGCGGCGGCGGGGGGTGCGCGCTCCACCGTCAGCGTCGATCTTTCCGCGACCTACCTCGAGTGGGCGGCGCGCAACCTTGCGCTCAATGGCGTCGAGGGAGCCAGGCATCGACTGGTGCAGGCCGACGCGCGCGCATGGCTCGCGGCGGAACGCGGCTGTTACGACCTGATCTTCGTCGATCCCCCGACCTTCTCCAACTCCGCCAGCGCCGACGATTTCGACGTGCAGCGCGACCATGCAGACCTGCTGCGGCACTGCGGGCGCGTGCTCGAGCCGGGAGGCACGATTCTCTTCTCCTGCAACCTCCGGCGTTTCAAGCTCGATCCCGCCCTGGCCCTCGAGTTCGAAGTTCGGGACATCACGCGCAGCACCATCCCGCCAGACTTCGCCCGCGACGCGCGGATCCATCACGCGTTCCAGCTGGGCTCGCGCACCTCCGTGGAGCCGGGAGAGGTGCGCCCCGGGGCTTGACGGGCTCCGTCAGGAAGAGCGGTGGCGGAAGCGGAGCCCCGCCATCGGCGCCGGCGTCCATGAACCCGGACGCGATAGACTCCCGCAAGCATTGCCCAATTCCCTCATGGACTTGTGAGACCGTGCCGGGTCCGGCCCAGGTCCCAACCCGGCTCCCGCGGATCTAGCGCTTGCGCGATCGACTGGCGGCGGCACATCCCATTGGCGGAGAAGCGGTGCGCCTTGTTCAGGGGTTCCTTCGAAGCGTCCAGCGGGGACAGATCGAATGCAGAAGGATCGCAAGCGCCGCCGCCTCCTGCCCTCGATACGGCCGCGGGCATTCGCGGCCGGCTGGAAGTTCTTTCGGCAGTGGATGCGTTCGCCTCGGGAAATGTCGGCGTTGTCGCCGAGCAGCCGCGAGCTGGCTCAGAAGATCGCCCACGAGTTGCTGAAGTCCACGCGTCGCGCCGTGGAACTCGGCGGCGGCACCGGCGCCATCACACACGAACTACTCGAATTCGGCATCGCTCCTGCCGACCTCCTGGTGCTCGAGTTGAACCAGACCCTGTCGATGCATCTGCAGCAGGCGTTTCCCGCTGTGATGGTGGCCTGTGCCGACGCCGCCGATCTCGAGGCCGTCGCCAGCGAATACGGCTGGCGGCAGCACGGTCCAGCCGAGGCCGTCGTTTGCAGCCTGGGGTTGCTCGCCATGCCCCCCGGCACCCAGCGCCGGGTGCTCTCGGCGGCGTTCTCCCTGTTGGTGCCCAACGGCCGCTTCATTCTCTTTACCTACGGACCCGCAAATCCGGTGGCGCGCGAGGTGATGCAGGACCTGAACCTCGGCGCGCGACGCGGTGGATTCACGCTGCTGAACCTGCCGCCGGCGACCGTGTACGTGCTGACGCGCAATCGTTCGAAACGCGTGCGACCGCAGGTGCGGTGATGGGCACTCGCCGGTGGCTGCTGCCTGCAAGGGACCGGGCGATCCCGCGTGCGTTCGAGGGTCTCGCTACGCTTCGCCGAGCAACTCGCGATTGTCGATGATCCGCGTTCCGGGCGCGTTTTCGCGCAGCGCGCGCACGAGCGCACGCGCCACCTTGCCGGCTTCGACGGGACGCCATGCTGGCGGCGCCAGCCAGCCGAAATGGCTGGCGACGGCTTCGCCGATGCGCATGTCGGCTCGCTGCCCAATCAGCAGTGACGGCCGGGCAATGCTGAGCGAAGGCCAATCCTGCAACGACAGGGCCTGTTCAAGTTCACCCTTGACGAGGCAGTAGAAGACGCGCGAATGCGGGTCGCTGCCCGCGGCGCTGACCAGCGCGTAGTGGCTCGCGCCCGCCTCGCGGGACAGCCGACCGATGACAAGCGGGTACTCGAAGTCGACGCGGCGGAACGCTGCCTGGGAACCTGCCTGGGCCATGGTCGTGCCGAGGGCGCAGAGGACCTGATCGACGTCGAACCAGTCCTGGTGGGCGTCGAGATGCGTGAATTCGGAGACGCGAACGCGCAGTCTCGAATCCGCCGGCAGATCCGCAACGGATCGGCGGGCAATTACACGAAGTTCATCGACAGCGGGATCCCTGAGCAGCGCATCGAGCGCTGCGCGGCCCACAAGTCCGGTGGCGCACGCGAGGAGAACACGGCGCCCCACGCTCATTGCGCCTGCGGCGAGCCGGGTGCCGGCGGGGTACGGCTCGGTCCCGGGTCGGCTACCGCCGCGGTTGCCGCCGGGGCTCGATGCCGGAGCGCCAGCCCCGCGCCGAAAACCAGTGCGGCGCTGGCCACCACGTCGCTCCAGAACACCCGAGTGACGGCGGCACTGTTGTCGTTCAGCGGGAACGCGAGCAGCAGGAAGCTCAGTGTGCTGACGAGCCCCGCGACGAGCGCAGGCCAGCGCCAGCGCGACACGAAAGCGCCGGCGATCATCGCGCTGCCGAGCATCGCGAACAGCACTGCGCGGTGGCGCAGCAGCAACAGCGTGTCCGCATCGGTGGCGCCGATGTCGTAGAGCGCCTGCAGGCGGTCCGGTCCGAACATGCCGACCGCGGGATAAAGATGCAGCAGGCCCACGGCCACGAGGATCACGGACACGAGTCGATGCATGACCGCCAGCTCCGGGGAGTACGGGAACCGCGATCCTACCGCCGCGCGCGCGCCCTGCGTAAAACCGCCGAGGTCAGGTCGGCGCGGGTGGGGCAGCGCTGCCAGAGACGCACGCCTGCAGTCGATCGCGGACATAACGGCGGTAGATCTCGGTAGGGAGATTGTGCAGCGCAAGTTCGATGCGATAGGGCGTGCGCGGGTTGCGGTCGAGCATGCGCGCGACGAAATAACCCATGGGCCTTATCCCGTGCGGATGCCCGTGCACGCGAAAGCCGCGATAAAAGGGATCGGACAGGAGCCCGGACATGTCCTCGAGCAGCCCCCTCTCGCGAGCGGTCAGCCGGGCGATGAGACCCGCGTCCTGCTCATGCAGAAGGCGTTCGAACCAGCGCAATCCGCGAACCTGGAACGGCTGGCTCAACTCCCAGAGTTTGCGGTTGACTCGGTTGTAGTGGGCGAAGCCCTGGTGGCGACGCAATGCCGCGGACGCCTCCTCGCTGACTTCGTACACGACGAAATTCTGCGCCTGGTTGTTGATGTCGCTCAGTGTCGATCGATCGAACGCGTGGTACAGGAATCCCGGCACACCGTTGAACGCCTGGCGGCCCAGCGCCGAGGTGCGCACGGCGAGTCCATCGGCGAACATCGCGCCGCGACGGCTTCCCAGCAGTACGCTTTGCGATTGCCCGAGCTTCACGAACGTGCCGATCACGATCTCCTGGGGCTCGAATGCGCGCTCGAATCCGTCGGCGCCGAACAGTTCCGCGAAGGTTGCGTACTGGGCGATCTGGCGACCGACGCCGCATTCCGCGCGCACGGACCGCTGGTGAAACGCGGCGACCGCGCCCGCGTTCGAGCGGATGGGCACGAAGCGTCGGCCCCATGAAGCCGTCGGGCGCCATCCGGCAGCGGCCGC
>JBGTIG010000127.1:0-11444 GCA_041745755.1 Lysobacterales bacterium | reverse complement strand
GCGCAGGTCGAGGCGCTGAGCCGCACCAGCGCCCAGCGGCTCGCCGAGTCGCTCGGCGCGGCAAACGGGAATCCCGCCGTCTCGGGCGATTCTCCGCCGGTCAGGAGCACGCGCGGTGCGGTCAGGCCCGAGCCGGAATCGAGCCTGGTCAACGTGGGTCCGCAATGGCTGGTGGCCGACCTCGAGTCGGAGGCCGCAGTGCGCGGCCTTCGCCCCGATTTCCGGATGCTGGCGGCACTGTGCCAGGAGCTCGGAACGGTCGGCTTGAACGTGTTCGGCCGCGCTGACTCCGGGCGGGGACTCGTGGTGCGCTCGTTCGCGCCCGCCGATGGCATTCCCGAGGATCCGGTCTGTGGCAGCGGCAATGCCGCGATCGCGGCACACCTCGCCGATCGCGGCGGCCTCGGCACCGTGGGATCGAGCTACTCCGTGTCGCAGGGTCGCGAGGTGGGTCGCGACGGCACCGTGTACGTGGAGGTCGACGCGGAAGGCGCGATCGAAATCGGGGGTGCCGCCATCACCTGTGTGGACGGCACCCTCAGGCTCTGACCTCCGGCTCTTTTTTGGCCGGCCAAGTGAAACGGGAGCCCGAAGGCTCCCGTTTCGTCACTCGCGGCAGCGCCCGGATCAGCCTGCATCCCCCCGGACGCGGATCTGTCGACCCGGACGATAGTTGGTCTGGGTTTGATACAGCCGATTGTTGTACTCGTAGGTCACGTCGTATCCCACCACCTGCTGGTCGACGCGATTGCGCGTCACGGTGCGGCATTGCTCGACGGTGTGCGGGGCCCAGCGTCCACGATAGGCGCGACCGTTGTAGTTGCGACCGTCGTAGTAGCCGTTGCCGTAATAGCGATCGCCTTCCCCATAACGACGATCCTGTGCGTTGTCGGCGACCACCGCACCGATCGCCGCGCCGGCGACAGTGGCAGCGGTCCGGCCACTGCCGTCACCGACCTGGTTGCCGAGGAGGCCACCGACGATCGCCCCGAGGATCGCCGGGGTGTTGGAGCGGCTGTCGTACCGATACCGGCCATCGTAGTAATAGCCGTCGCCCCAGCCGTCGTTGACGTAGCGGCGGCCCTCGCGCACCCGGCACACCTGGCGCGAAACGGGTCGATCGCGCGTACTGACGATGGGATTGACCGCGATCACGCGCGCGTAGTCGTCATCCTCGTAGTCCCAGTGCTGGTAGCGACGATCGTCGTTGCTGTAGCGGTTGGTGTCGTAGCGGTCGTAGCGGTCGTCGTAGCGGTCGTCGTAGCGATCGTCGTAACGGTCGCCCCGATCCTGCGCGAATGCGCCGCCGGCGGCGGCGATACCAGCTGCAAGCAGGGTGCTCTTGATCCAGCGGTTCATGGCTTCTCTCCTGACCCGGCGCATCGATATGGCCGTTTGGGTCGATCCAGAGGGTGGAGCCGCCGCCTTGAATTCCGTCTGAACTGCCCTGCACAGGAAATTGAACGTTGGCGGGCGTTTAGCGTTGCCGGCCCTTGGGGGGGCCGGCGACCGCGGGGTTTGCGCACTTGACCCGGGCTCTTGCGATTACGATGCTGGGTCCCCGCCGTCGCCGCGACGGCCGACCGAAAATCACCAGGGCGCCGCTTGGCACCCGTCCGCAGCCGGGAGACGTGGCCCCATGCCGTACACCACCGAACAGATCCGCAACGTAGCGCTCGCTGGCCACCCGGGGGCCGGCAAGACCACGTTGTTCGAAGCGCTGCTGCATGCAGGTGGAGCGATCCAGACCGTCGGCACCGTCGAGCGCGGATCCACGGTGTCCGACTTCGATCCCATCGAGAGGGCGCGCGGGCATTCGCTCGATTCCGCGATCGCGTCGACGGATCACGCCGGCATCCACGTGAATCTGATCGACACTGCGGGCTATCCGGATTTCAGGGGACCGACGCTCGCGGCACTCGCTGCGGTGGAGACCGTTGCCATCGTGGTCGACGCAGACGCCGGAATCGGCCACGGCACCCGGCGCATGATGGACTACGCGCGTTCGCGCAAGCTCTGTCGCGCCATCATCGTCAACAAGATCGACCACGAAGGTGCGCGCAGCGCCAGGTTGCTCGACCAGTTGCGCGAGGCGTTCGGCAACGAGGTGCTGCCGCTCAATCTTCCCGCCGACGGCGGCACCCGGGTCATCGACTGCTTTGGCCAGTCGGACGGCGACTCCGACCTCGGACCGGTGTCGGCATGGCACCAGCGGATCATCGACCAGGTGGTCGAGGTCAACGAGACCGTGATGGACCGCTACCTCGATGCGGGCGAGGACGGACTGACCTTCGAGGAGCTGCACGACGCCTTCGAACAGTGCCTGCGCGAGGGCCATCTTGTTCCGGTCTGCTTCGTGTCGGCGCGCAGCGGCACCGGCGTAAGGGAACTGCTCGACGTTGCCGAGAAGCTTTTTCCCCATCCCGGCGAGGCCAATCCGCCGCCGTTCATCAGGGGCCGCGGGGCGGACGCGACGCCGATCAGCTTGAGCATCGATCCGAAAGCCCACGTGATCGCCGACGTGTTCAAGATCGTCAACGACCCCTTTGTCGGCAAGCTCGGCGTGTTCCGCGTCTACCAGGGCACGGTGCGCAAGGACAGCCAGCTTTTCGTGGACGATGGCAAGAAGCCCTTCAAGGTCGCCCACCTGTTCAAGCTGAAGGGCAAGGAGCACGTGGAAGTACCGCACGCGATTCCGGGTGACATTGCTGCGGTAGCCAAGATCGATGAACTGCACTTCGATGCCGTGCTGCACGATTCGCACGACGAGGACGAGATCCATCTCGCGCCACTCGAATTCCCGCGGCCGATGTTCGGGCTCGCCATCGAAGCCGCCAGCAAGGGGCAGGAGCAGAAGCTGGCCAATGCGCTCGGCAAGCTCTCGGAGGAGGATCCGACTTTCCAGATCGATCACCAGCTCGAACTCAACGAGACCGTGGTGCGCGGACTGTCTGACCTCCACCTGCGCATCATGCTGGATCGCCTGCGCGACAAGTACGGTGTCGAGGTCAGGACGCGGCCACCGCGCATCGCTTTCCGCGAGACGATCGGCGCGCGGGCCGAAGGCCATCATCGACACAAGAAGCAGACCGGTGGCGCGGGCCAGTTCGGCGAGGTGTTCCTGCGCATCGAGCCGCTGGCTCGGGGTACCGGTTTCGAATTCACCGATGAGATCAAGGGCGGCACCATTCCCGGCCAGTTCCTGCCCGCGATCGAGAAGGGCGTGCGGCAGGTGCTTGCCGCGGGCGCGCTCGCCGGTTACCCGCTGCAGGATGTGCGGGTAACGGTTTACGACGGCAAGTACCACGCGGTCGACTCCAAGGAGGTGGCGTTCGTCGCCGCCGGCAAGAAGGCCTTCCTGGACGCCATCGCCAAGGCCCGGCCGCAGGTGCTCGAACCCATCGTGGATCTGGAGGTCACCGCCCCCGAGCCGCACATGGGCGACATCACCAGTGGCCTCGCGTCCAAGCGGGCGCGCATCAACGGCACCGACAGCGGGCGCGATGGCAGCGGCGAGATCGTGGTCAAGGCCCAGGTTCCGCTCTCCGAACTCGAAGGCTACGCGGCAGAACTCAAGAGCGCGACGGCGGGGCGTGGCAGGTACGCGCTCGACTTCAGCCACTACGAACCGGTGCCCGCGCAGATGCAGCAAAGGCTCGTCGAAGCCTTCAAACCGCACCACGAGGAAGATTGATGGACATGAGCGGGAGGCGCATCAGCCGATGAAGCAGTTCGCGGCGCTCGCGCTGGCCGCCTTCGTCGGCGTGCTCGGCGCCCTGCTGCTCTATTACTTCGCCGTCACCCGGCCGGGAGTCGAGCAGGAATTCGCGCGCCTGGACCGGGTTCGAGCCGAGGCGCGTACGGTCACGCGTGAGCTCGACGCCGCGGCGGAAGGCAGCGTCGCGCGAGCGCGGGAGGGGTTCGACGACCTGGCCTCGACGCAACTTCGCCGTGCGCGACTCGCTGCCGCGCTCGCCGCCGCGTCAACGTTCAAGGTCGCGCTGGCGGAGTCCTACATGGCCCATGGAAAATGGCCCGCTACTGCGGCCGAGGCGGGTCTCGGCGAGCCTTCGAGCTACGCCGCTGACGGCGTCCGGGAACTGGTGCTCGAACCCGGGGGAGTGGTGCGCATCGGACTGTCGGAGTCGGTTTCGCCGCATGCCTTCGTTCGCCTGTTGCCGACCGTGGCGCCCGAGTCCTGGCAGATTGCATGGCGCTGCGAAATCGCGGGCGATCAGGAACTGCTGCAGTTGCTGCCCCAGTGCAACCTGCGCACGGGCCCGCCGGACGCGGCGATCACGGATTCAGAGGCCCAGGGTGCGGAGGCACACCCCGCGCGTTGAGGTGGAAAAACGAAACCCGGGTGCGGAGTGGCCGGCTGGTCGGGGTGCCGCAATCCTTGCGCGACCCCGGAGAGGTCAGACCCGGACTCTTCCTCAACGATTGGTGGAAGGCTCGTCGCTGTTGTTGGTCTTGTCCTCGTCCTGGGGTGTCACCGGAGCACCGAGGGTCACTGCGGACTGGGGCACCAGTTGTCCGCGAATCGCGCCCGCGGGATAGTCGATGGTGCGCACGACCAGGTACGTCTGACCATCGCGCATCGCCTGCTCCTGTTCCGGCGTCAGCGACACGGTGAGTCCGCGGACGCTGTCCGCGGTCTTGCCCTCACCAAACGCCAGGGGACCAATGAGCACGCCGTTTTCGCTGGACTTCCCCAGCAGGAGTTCGACGCTCGTCGCTTCTGCCGCAAGCCCGGCGAACACGGCATCCAGGGTGACGGTACCGTCGTCCGCGAGGCTCACGACTGCCTGGCCCGAGCCCTTGGACTCGGTAGCGGAGACCACGCTCGCGCCGCTGAGTTCTGCCGTCAGATTGAGATCGGCGGCAAGCGCCGCCGGCGCGGCCATGACCAGGAACCCGGCTGCCGCCAGCAGCATTGATCGTGCGGCCATGCTGTTCACTCCTCGAGTAGACGCAGCGACAGTAACCCCGCGTTCACAACGACGGATGAACGGGAAACTCGCGCCTGTTGCGGGCAGGCCCGCAGCACGAAGGGACTTCAGATCTCGAAGCGGTAGGAGAGCTTCACCAGCAGCTGCTCGTCATCACGCAGCGAGAACGCGTCGACGAGTTGCTGCTCGGCCCCGGCGGCGAACTCGTCGAAGGCATTGCCGCCGCGTCCGTAAACGACATAGAGATCCGACAGCGGCGCCAGTTCGTAGCGGTAGCGGATCTGGAAGCCGAGGTTGCGCAGGCTGAAGTCGTCGATCGATTCCGCGCTCGGCACCGGCGTGCCGTCGGCGGCGACGCGCCATGCGCGCTCATTGACCGCGTCCAGCCCGAGCGCCTGCAGCTTGACGCGGAGTTCCTGCCGGCTGCCGATGATCCAGTTCACGCCGGTGTCGAGCTGCAGGGTCCGCTCGCGGAATGTTCCGAGCAGGTTCCCGCCGCGCCAGAGCAGCCAATCAGGGTGGTAACGCGCGAACACCCCCGCGAACACGCTGAGGTCGTCGTTGAAAAAGTAGTTCACTTCTCCGAAGCCGGACAACGCCGGGCTGCCGAGGCCATCGAGGCCCTCCGCCGCAAGCCTTGCATTGCCGTAGAGCTGCCATGCCCCCTTTCGAGGTCGGAACCGTTCGTAGAACGCGAAGAGCTTCTCCGGCACCCGCACGAAACCGGGGCCGTTTCCGCGGAGGATCAGGTCGTCGTGCCCGGCCGTGAAGTACGCCACGTCGAAGAACGCATTGCCGCCATCCTTGAGCTCGGCGAACCGGCTCACCGACGTGGCGTACGCAATCTTGAGACCTGAGTCGTTGTATCGCGCCGACGCGGCGTATCGCCAGTCCTGGCTGCGGTAGGACGAATCCTCCCCGAACGCGGTGAGCCGGTGCCCGAGCTGGTAGCGCACGTAATTGTAGTCATTGCGCTCGAGAAAGCCGAAATCGTTGAGATCGAACTCGTCGCCCAAGTGCACCGCATACAACTGATGTCGCCAGTCGTTGCCGGCGTCGTAGTCGGCCTGCACTTGCGCGCCGCTGTCGCGCACGCGAGTTCCGGCGACGTCGATGCTGGACCCCACGACCTGGGTGCGAACGTTGACCGCCGGAGTGGGCGTGAAGCGATGATCGAATCCGAGCACGCTGGCGGTACGGTCGAGAAAGGGGCGATTGACGAAGGTGCCCATGACGCCAAAGTCGTGAACATCCGACTCGCGCGTGGCACGCAGCGCGTAGAAGTCCCGGCCCACCGCTTCGCCCTCGGTGGCCGCGAATCCGCCGTAACTGATGCCTGAGAAACTGCCATTGACCTTTAGAGCCGCGAGCACGTCGCCCGCGGTGCTGCGATCATCGCTCACGGCACCGACCCGACGCGTGTAGAGCAGGCGGCTCGCCTGGCTGAGCGAACCGAAGGGGATGTCGAAGAAAGCCTGGTTTTCGGTGAAGAAAGGCCGCTTGTCGCTGAAGAAGGTCTCGATCGCGCTGAAGTTGACGACGATGTCGTCGCTCTCGACCTGGCCGAAGTCGGGGTTCAAGGTTCCGGTCAACTGGAACTGGCCGTTGGGCTTCCAGAAGACGTCGCCGCCCGCGTCGAAGCTGGAATCGGCCCGCACATTGTCGAACACGCCCACCACGTACGGCGTCAAGGCGAGCAACGATTGACTGTACGCGGCGACCTCGACCCTGTTCAATGCCGAGAGGAAGCGCGGCTCGGTGAAGCTCGCGGTCGGCCAGCCCATCCGCTCGCCGGTCGCCCCGATCACGCGGTCGACGCCGATGCCGAGCGTGCGCCTGCCGTCCGTCGCCGAGGCCATCGGCGCGATGTACCACGGGATCAGCATCTCGACGCTCCATCCTTGCGCGTCCTCGCTGACGGCCTGTTGCCAGTTGCCGTCCCAGTCAGTGTTGAACTGGTTCTCGTTGGCAATGACGCCGTCGCTGATGCTGCCGGCCAGGCTCACCGTGAAGTTGTAGCCAGTGCGGCCGTCGCCGTCGAAATCGATGTAGAGATTCACGCGGTCGAACGGACCGCCCCCGTCGCGCCGCGAACGCTGGCGCGTGCGCGCGATACTTGGGGGCTGCGTATTGCGCCAGGCGACAGCGAGGCCTTCCGCAGTGGCGAGGATCCAGGCCTCGGTCGGTTGCACTGCGGGTGCGCGCGAAAGTGGCTGGGTCATGCGGAAGTCGGTGACGTGCTGCGCCTGCGCCCATTCCGCCGGTTCAATCCGGCCATCGACCTCGATGGCCTGCACCGCGGCAGCGCCCACGGCCCACGCGAAGACGAAGGTGGCCACTTGCCGAACGCGCATGGGATGGACGCCTGCGGAGATGCCCGCAGATTGCGTGTTTGGCCCGAGGCGCGCGCCTGCCGTCAGTCATGCCCGCAGACTGCGACCTGGCGCCCCTCTCCTGCATCCGGTCACCGCTGGCGGCGGTCATTACCCGCGAACGCCCTCGCCGGGAATTCGATGCCAGGGCGTCCGCGGAATTTCACCCGGGCCGGGGCCCGCGATCGCGCCAGGAGCGTGTATGGCTACTTCTTCTTCCCCTTTTGCTTCCTGGCCTGGGCCGGCTTCCGTTTCGGTCGAAGCAGGGTGCCGGTGCATTTGCGGGCGCCGCAGCGGCACGCCCAGATCTTCTTCAGGCGCGCTGTGTGGGGAACCTCCAGCGTGATGGCGTAATCGTACGTCAGCTCCTCGCCCGCCTTGATCGCGCGCTTCGTCCAGATCTCGACGACATCGCGACGCTTGTTGCCGTCGGCATCCTCTTCCAGCAGCGCTTCGCAGTTGGGCGCGCAACTGTGGTTGATCCAGCGCGCATCGTTGCCGTCGACGTTGGCGTCGATCACGTACTTGTCGTTCAGGGTGAACAGAAACGTGTGGCCGCTGTCGAGCGAATCGCCGTAAAGCCGATCGCTCCCGGGATGCGTCAGCAACCTGCCCTCGTAGTTGATGAGTTTCACGCCCCGGGCGAGGGGTTGGGCGGCGAACACGCCGCGTCCATGGATCGGCGAATCGGTGACCTTGTACTGCTTTTTTGCGCGGGCCATGGGTTCGAAGGTTGGCTGAAGGCGCGCGAGCATAGCAATTGGCGACACTTTCCAGAAGCGACCATCGGCGGGCGGGTGCACCTGCGCGCGGCACCGAACCTGACGCAGGAAAAATGCCGCGCGAACTTCCTGCTGCGATCCGACCCGCAGCGATCGCCCCTCTCACATGGCCGCGGCGATGGCGTCGCGCGTCACGCTTGCGAGCATCGACAGGGCAGCTTCGTCGATCCCGTAAGGCGGCATCCAGTAGAGGACGTCACCCAGTGGGCGCAGCAGCACGCCGTTCGCGACGGCATGGCGGTACGCGCGCAGTCCGCGGCGCTCGGCCGGATCGAATGGCGTTCGCCTATCGCCGTCCCGTGCGAGCTCGATCGCGAGGATCATCCCGGTCTGCCGCACTTCGGCAACGCCCGGATGCGCGGCCAACGGCGCGGCAAGTTCCGCCATGCGCGCGGCGGTGCCACGATTGCGTTCGAGCCAGGGCTGCTCGCGGAACTCCGCCAGCACGGCCAGCGCGGCGCTGCACGCGAGCGGATTGCCGGTGTAACTGTGCGAATGCAGGAACGCGCGACGCTCGGCGTGGGGAGCGTAGAAGCCCGCATGGATCGATTCCCGCGTGAGCACGGCCGACAGCGGCAGGAATCCCCCGGTCAGCCCCTTCGACAGCAGCAGGAAATCCGGCGAGATGCCGGACTGCTCGCAGGCGAACAGCGTGCCAGTCCGCCCGAATCCGACCGCGATCTCGTCCGCGATGAGGTGTACGCCGTGTGCGTCGCAAAGAGCACGCGCCTCGCGCAGGTAGCGCGGGTGATGCATGCGCATGCCGCCAGCGCACTGCACCAGCGGCTCCAGAATCAGCGCACAGACGTCGCGCGACTCGCGCTCGAGCGTCGCGCGAAGCTCCGCGATCGCGCGAACCGCAACCGCTTCCGGGGATTCGCCATCGCGCGCGGCAAACGCATCCGGCGACAGGACGAACGAGGGTCGGAGCAGGAGGGGATCGTAGGTGTCGCGATAGAGCGCCACGTCGGTGACGGACAACGCGCCGAGCGTCTCGCCGTGGTAGCCGCCGCGCAGCGCAAGGTAGCGCGTGCGCCCCGCGTCGCCGCGGTTTCGGTGCCAGTGGAAACTCATCTTCAGTGCGATCTCGACCGCGGAAGAGCCGTTGTCGGCGTAGAACACCCGCGTGAGTCCGGGTGGCGCAATCGCGCAGAGCTGCTCGGCGAGCCGCACCGCCGGTGCGTGGCTGCAACCGGCCAGCAGTACATGATCCAGCGTGGCGAGCTGCGCTTCGATGGCCGCCACGATGGGCGCATGCCGATGCCCGAACAGGCACGTCCACCACGAGCTGATGGCGTCCAGCCAGCGGCCGCCTTCGCCGTCCTCCAGCCACACCCCCTGCGCGGATCGGACGGGCAGCAGCGGCACGCCGAGTTCGACGTGGTCGTGCATCTGCGTGCACGGATGCCAGAGCACCGCGAGGTCCCGCCGGATCATTTCATCGTTGCGCATGCGGGGTCCGGGTTGCCGTGACATCCAGGGAGGGTTGCTTCGCCCAGGCAGGATCGCAACGGGCGCTTTGCTATGATCCGGCCGAATCCTCCCATGCGACCGGCAGTTCATGCACAAGGCGCCCTTTCCCGCGGTCCGGCGTGGTTTTACCCTGATCGAGATCATGGTAGTTGTCACGATCATCGCGATCCTCATCGCGATCGTCGCGCCGCGCGTCATGGATCAGCCGGACAAGGCCGCGGCGGTGCGCGCACGTGCGGACATCCAGGCCATCGTGACCGCACTCAATCTCTACAAGCTCGACAACTTCACGTACCCCGGCACCGACCAGGGCCTGCAGGCACTCGTCACCAGCCCATCCGGCGAGCCCGAGGCTGTCAACTGGAAGGCTGGTGGCTACATGGACCGGATCCCGAAGGATCCGTGGCAGCGCGATTACGTGTATCTCTCGCCGGGCCAGCACGGCGAGATCGACGTGTATTCGCTGGGTCGCGACGGCCAGCCTGGCGGCGAAGGCCCCGCAGCCGACGTCGGCAACTGGACCCATTGATCGCGCCATCACCGGCCATTCCATGGTGATCGGCGCGGCCGTACGCGCGAAGGCCAGGCTCGGGGGCGTACGCCCGGGAAACGGCATGCCACGCGGATTCACGCTGATCGAGATCCTCGTGGTGCTGGCGATCGTCGCGGTGATGGTGCTGGCAGTCGGACTCGGCGTCGATACCGGCGGAGCCGCCCGGCGCATAGATACCGAAGCGGAACGCCTCGCCGCATTGATGCAGCTCGCGTGCGACGAGTCCGCGCTGTCCGGACAGGAAGTCGGCGTTCGCTTCCAGTCCGACGGCTACCGGTTCCTGCGCGCGTCGGGCCGTGAGTGGCAGCCGCGCACGACCGATGCGTTGCGGTCGCGTCGACTGCCAACGGGCCTGCAACTGCGTCTGCGGATCGAGGATCGCGAGATCGATCTTGATGAATCGTCGCCGGTGTCGCTGCGCGAGCCCGACACCGAGGCGGATACCGGCCGCGATCCGGCGGTCGACCCCACGCAGCGGCGCGCGCAAAGCGACGCGTTGCGGCCACATCTGGCCTGCGATGTCGACGGCGTCATCGCCACCGACGCGCGCATCGAACTCGGCGCCGGCGAATTCACGGCCGTGCTCGACATCGACGGGGATGGATCACTGCGCATTGCAGGCACCGGGTCGTCGCCGTGACCCGCACGCGCCATTCGCGCGCGCGGCCGGCGCGTGCGTCGGGCTTCACGCTCCTCGAGGTGCTGGTTGCACTGGCGGTGGTTGCACTGGCATTGACGGCGCTGCTGCGTGCGGCGACGCTGGGTGCATCCGCGCTCGAGCGCGAGCGCGCGATCACGCTCGGCACCTGGACCGCGCAGAACGTCCTGGCCTCCACGCGGCTGCGCGGCGGACTGCCACCCGTGGGTCGCACTGAAGGCGAGGAGAGACAAGGCCCCGTCCGTCACCGCTGGACGCTCGGCGTATCCAACACCGACGAGCCCGGCGTGCGGCGCGCAGACGTGCAGGTCTTCGCCGACGACGAGGAGCGCGAACCGGTCGCCACGCTGTCGGCCTTCATCGGCGACCCGTGATCGCCATGACCACGCCTCGAACCACGCGCGGCTTTACCTTGATCGAACTGCTGGTGGCGGTCGTGATCTTCGCAGCCGTCGCAGCCATCGCCTATGGATCGGTTGCCGCGTTGATCCGCGCGCGGGAGCAACTGCGCGATTCCGAGCAACGACTGCGTGCTTTGCAGAGTGCGCTCGGCGTCTTCGAGCGTGACGTGCGGAGCGCGATCGCACGACCGGCGCGCGAGCCGTACGGGGATCCGCGCCCGGCATTGGTCGGCGAACGCGGGGGCGTCGCGCT
>JBGTIG010000126.1:0-2908 GCA_041745755.1 Lysobacterales bacterium | reverse complement strand
GCGGCCGTGGGCGACATCGAAGCGCGCGCCCACGCTGCACTGGCCGCGGCCGGGTTTCTCGTCGACTACGCGACCCTCCGGCGAGCCGAAGACCTGGGCGAACCCGCGGAGACCCCCTCGGTTCCCGAGATCGCGCTCGTTGCCGCGCGGATCGGGGCCACCCGCCTGATCGACAACCTGGCGATCTGAAAGCAGGCAGACCGGGCCCAGGCGTCTGGGCGATCGATGGCCCTCACGGCGCCTTTTTGTTGCGCAAAAGCAACAAACTGATGGCTTTGTGGTAAATTCACTGCGCCTTGTTGCTTTTCGTCTGCGCCTGTTGTAACTTCGCAATCGTCTCTGGGATGCCCGCGAATCGCCGAGCGCGACGCGCGACTCCCAAGGATATGCAGGGCGCATTGTGGTAATCGTCACTCCGATTAGACCCCCGCTGGATTCAGCGGGGGTTTTTTTTGCCCAAAGCAATCCTGGCGCTTGCGTCGTCGTCCGCTGCATGTTGCGATGCGGAAATCCGCGCCCATCTTTGCGGAAATCGTCCAGCCTTCGAGCGGGAACCGGAATCGATGCAACTGTCTCTCCTCAAAGCCAAGATCCACAGAGCAACGGTGACCCACGCCGAGTTGCACTACGAGGGTTCCTGCGCGATCGATTCCCGCCTGCTCGACGTCGCCGGCATCCGCGAATACGAACAGGTGCACCTGTACAACGTGACGAACGGCGAGCGTTTCGTGACGTATGCCATCCGCGGCGGGGAAGGCAGCGGCATGATCTCGGTCAACGGCGCTGCCGCGCATCGGGCAAGTCCCGGGGACCTCGTGATCATCTGCGCGTACGCGTCGATGACCGCGGTCGAGGCGGCCACTTTCGAGCCGACCCTCGTGTATGTGGATCGCCAGAACCGCATGACGCATACCAATCGCGGTTTGCCGAGTCAGGCAGCGTGATCCGTGGCGGTAATTGCGTCGGTGCCACCGGGCGCGAAACGGGACAGCGCCCAGGCGACGTGCTCGCGCACCAACTCGGATGAATCCTCGGTGCGCGTGAGCAAGGCCGATCGCGCGGACGGTGCAGGCGCGGCGTTGCCGAGTGCCACCGCGAGGTTGCGCGACCACCGCGTGTAGCCGATTCGCCTGATCGCGCTGCCTTCGGTGCGTGCCAGGAACGTGGCCTCGTCCCACGCGAACAATTCCGCAAGCCCGCGGGTATCGAGCCCATGTCGCACGCGGAAGTCGCCTTCGCGGGTGGTCTGCGCGAACTTGTTCCAGGGGCATACCAGTTGGCAATCGTCGCAACCATAGATGCGGTTGCCCATGAGAGGACGCAGTGACTCCGGTATCCCGCCATCGAGTTCGATGGTGAGATAGGAGATGCACAGACGTGCGTCCAGGCGATAGGGCGCGACGATCGCACCGGTGGGACACACGTCTATGCATCGGCGGCAGGTACCGCAGTGATCCCGCGCAGGAGCGTCCACCGGAAGCGGCAGGTCGACGTACAGCTCGCCGAGAAAGAACCAGGAACCTGCGCGGGTGTTGATGAGATTTGTGTGCTTGCCGATCCAGCCGAGGCCGGCGTTGCGCGCGAGCGGCTTTTCCATCACGGGTGCGGAATCCACGAATGCGCGATGGCCGAACGGGCCGACTTCCGCCTCGATCCTGTGTGCGAGCTTCGCGATTCGCGTGCGCATCAGCTTGTGGTAATCGCGGCCAAGTGCGTAGCGCGAGACGTAGGCCAGTTCCGGCCTGTCGATCACCGACCAGGCGTCGGCCGCGTCGCGGGGAAAGTAATCCATCCGCAACGAGAGCACGCGCAAGGTTCCGGGCAGCAGCCTTTCGGGCTTCGCGCGCATCGTGCCGTGGCGATGCATGTAATCCATCGTGCCGTGCTCGCCGCGCCCCAGCCACTCGACCAGGCGCTTCTCGTCTTCGGCGAGGTCGAGACCCGCGACGCCGAGCTGCTGGAATCCGAGTTCCCGCGACCATGCGCGGATACGCTCGAGCAACGCGCGGTAGTCCCGCGCGGGATCGCGCGATGGCGGCGAGGTGTACATGCGGGCGAGTATAGAATCGGAAAGATGCTGGACTGGCCCGATTCCACCGATCACCCGATCGCAAGCCTCGCGGAGATCCGCGCGATCGAGTCCCGCGCGATCGCGGAGCTTGCCGGAGACGGATTCGCGCTGATGCAGCGTGCGGGCGTGGCGGCCTGGCAGCACGCGCGCGTCGTTTATCCGGCTGCGGGAAGCTGGCTCGTGGTGTGTGGCGTTGGCAACAACGGCGGTGACGGATATCTCCTGGCGGCGCACGCGGCACGGGCGGGCCGACAGGTGCAGGTCGCGAGACTCGGGCCACCGAAGTCTGCGGACGCCGAACGTGCCGCCCGGATCTGCGCGAGCGACGGCGTCGCGATCCGCGACTTCGACGGTTCACCGCTGCCTCCGGCGGATCTCCTCGTCGATGCGCTGCTCGGGATCGGGCTTGAGAGTTCGCCACGGGCGGAAGCGGCGCGGCTCATCGATGCCATCAACGCCCATCCGGCACCGGTACTTGCGCTCGACGTGCCCTCGGGGCTCGACGTCGACAATGGTCACGCTCCGGGCGCGTGCGTCCGCGCTGCACGAACGCTGACGTTCCTGGCGCGCAAGCAGGGCCTGCACACGGGAGGCGGCATTTCCCACGCTGGCATCGTGACGTTGGCGGATCTCGGCGTCGGGCACATGCAGCCAGACGACACCGGGCAGGATCAGCCACCGGCGCGCAGGGTCCTCATGACAACGCGCGCCAGCGCCGCGCTGCCGTTGCGACCGGTGGACGATCACAAGGCTTTGCGCGGACGTGCACTGCTGATCGGCGGGGACCTCGGCATGGGTGGTGCGATCGCGTTGTCCGGCGCGGCGTGCGCGCGCGGC
>JBGTIG010000125.1:0-1779 GCA_041745755.1 Lysobacterales bacterium | reverse complement strand
TACACGCTCGACGACAAATACGCGCGCACGTCGGGTCGGATTTATCTCTCGGGGGTACAGGCACTGGTGCGGCTGCCCCTGATGCAGCGATTGCGCGACGATCGCGCCGGTCTTGCCACCGGTGGATTCATTTCCGGCTATCGCGGATCGCCGCTCGGCGGCTTCGACCTCGAGCTCTGGCGCGCGCGCAGGCACCTCGATGGCGCCGGCATCCGGTTCACGCCAGGAATCAACGAGGATCTCGGCGCAACCATGGTCTGGGGTACGCAGCAGACCAATCTCTTTCCCGGCGCCAAGGTGCAGGGCGTGTATTCGATCTGGTACGGCAAGGGTCCCGGCGTCGATCGGTGCGGGGACGTGTTCAAGCACGGAAACGCAGCGGGCACGTCGAAGCACGGGGGCGTGCTGGCGCTGGCTGCCGACGATCACGCCTGCCGTTCCTCGACGCTACCGCATGGATCGGAAGGCGAGTTCGTCTCGGCGCTGATGCCGATCCTGAACCCCGCAGGCGTGCAGGACATCCTCGACATGGGGATCCTGGGCTGGGCGATGTCGCGCTTCACCGGCCGCTGGGTCGGTTTCAAGACGATCGCCGAGACCGTCGAGTCGTCGGCTTCGGTCGAGGTCGATCCCTACGCGCTCGAGATCGCGCACCCCGCGGATTTCGAGCTGCCGCCGGGCGGGCTCAACATCCGCTGGCCCGATCCGCCGCTGGATCAGGAAATGCGCCTGCACCGGTTCGCCGTGCGCGCAGCCCAGGCTTTTGCGCGTGCCAATGGCATCGACCGGGTGGTGATGGATTCGGCGCGCGCACGACTCGGGATCGTCACGACCGGCAAGAGTTACCTTGATGTCCTGCAGGCGCTCGAGTATCTCGGGCTCGATCGGGAAGCCTGCGCGGCGATCGGCGTGCGCGTCTACAAGGTCGGCATGACCTGGCCGCTGGAACCGGTCGGCATCCACGCGTTCGCGCAGGGGCTCGAAGACATTCTCGTGGTCGAGGAGAAGCACGCCTTCATCGAGAGCCAGATGAAGGAGCTCTTCTACAACTTCGAAGGCAATCGTCCCAGCATCGTCGGCAAGTACGACGAGGCCGACGACTGGATTCTGCCGAGCGTCAACGAGCTGACGCCGGCACGGATTGCGCGCGTGATCGCGAAGCGGCTCGCGCAGTTCCATCGTTCCGACCTGATCGACCAGCAGCTCGCGTTCCTTGCCCTCAAGGAGGCGGAGCTCGCCCTGCCACGCGCGAACTTCCCGCGCGTTCCGCACTACTGTCCGGGATGTCCCCACAACGTGTCGACGCAGGTGCCGGAAGGCGCGCGCGCATCCGCCGGCATCGGCTGCCACTACATGGTCACCTGGATGGATCGGCGCACCGACACCTTCACGCAGATGGGCGGCGAAGGCGCGACCTGGTGCGGGCAGGCGGCGTTCACCGCGACCGAACATATTTTCCAGAACCTCGGCGACGGCACGTACTTTCATTCCGGATCGCTCGCGATCCGCCAGTCGGTCGCGGCCGGCGTCAACATCACCTACAAGATCCTCTTCAACGATGCGGTCGCCATGACCGGCGGCCAGCCTGTCGATGGCACGCTTTCGGTGCCGCAGATCGCGCACCAGGTACGCAGCGAAGGCGTGGGCACCATCGTCGTGTTGAGCGACGACATCGCCAAGTGGTCGGACCCCTCGGTCTTTCCCCACGGTGTCGAGTTCCACGACCGCCGCCAGCTCGATGCGGTGCAGGAGCGCCTTCGCAGCGTCACGGGCACGTCG